>DASRWK010000419.1:0-8266 GCA_035776715.1 Microvirga sp. | reverse complement strand
GACGGGAACGTTACGGCACCCTTCCTGCAATTCCATTTCGACTGGCCGCAATGGCTCGGGGGCGGATCGATTCGGCTCTTCGACGGCTTCGAGGTCGGCCGCGTCGGCCTTCTGATCGGGCTTTCGTTCCTGTTCCTGTTCTTCGTTGTCGTCAACAACGGCTTCAAATACTGGATCAACCTCGCCAAGGGCGTCCTCGGGGAGCGGATGCTCCGGCGCATGCGGTTCGACCTCTTCTCGATGGTGCTGCGCTTCACGCCGGAAGCCCTGCGCACCGTCAAATCCTCCGAGACGGCCACGATCATCAAGGACGAGGTCGAGCCCATCGGCGGCTTCATCGGCGATGCCTTCATCACGCCGGTCCTGCTTGGCATGCAGGCTCTCACGGCCTTGTTCTTCATCATGGTGCAGAACGTGTGGCTCGGCCTCATGGCGCTTGCGGTGATCGCCGTGCAGTTCACGATCATTCCCCGCCTGCGGCGAGAACTCCTGCGCCTCGGCAAGGAGCGCCAGCTGGCCTCGCGCGAACTCGCGGGACGTATCGGCGAGGTGCTCGACGGCATCGAGGTCGTGCATGTTCACAACGCCTATGCCTGGGAAAGAGCGGAGATCGGCAGCCGTCTCTTCGGGCTCTTCTCGATACGGCTGAAGATCTACAACAGAAAATTCGCGGTCAAATTCCTCAACAACTTCCTGTCGCAGGTCACGCCGTTCCTGTTCTACGCCGTCGGCGGCTATTTCGCTCTGCGCGGCACGCTCGACATCGGTCAGCTGGTCGCCGTCATCAGCGCCTATCGCGAATTGCCGCCTCCCTTGAAGGAATTGATCGATTGGGATCAGCAGCGTCTCGACGTGCAGGTGAAGTACGATCAGGTGACCCAGCATTTCGCGGAAGAGCGGTTGGGGCCGACGATCGACGCCGAAGCGGAAGCCGAGGACGCGCCGCTTGCCGGAACCCTCGTGGCGGAAGGGCTCGGCATTCCCGGTCCTCACGGCGACATGATCGTCGAGAATGCGTCCTTCTCGCTGGAGCTTCCGGCCACGGTGGCGCTGCTGTCCAACGGCAGTCCTGCGGCAAGCATGTTCGCTCGCCTCCTCGCCCGGCGGATCACAGGATTTGCGGGGCGCGTCTCCATCGGGGGGCGCGACCTGACGCAGCTCCCCGTATCCGTCTCGGGACGCAGAATCGCTTATGCGGGCGTCGATCCCATCATCTTTCCCGGCAGCATCCGCGACAATCTCGTCTATGGGCTGCGCTTCAAGCCCACGGCCAGGGCCGAGGCGGACAGGCGCGAGATGGCGCAGCGTATCGCGGAGGCCGCGAGAACCGGCAATCCCTTCGAGAGCATCGCCGATACCTGGATCGATCTGGCGCGGCTGGGGCTGAAGGACGAGCAGGATCTCGATCGTGTGCTGGTCGGCTTGCTGGAGCAGATCGGGATGGGGGAGTCCATCTACCTGTTCGGGCTCGCCGGGCGGATCGATCCGGAACGGCATGCCGCCCTCGCGGAGCGTCTGGTCGACGCCCGGAATCGCCTGCGGGAGACCTTCAAGTCGAACGGCATGGCGAATCTCGTCGAGCCCTTCGATATAGACCGCTACAACGACCAGGCGTCGATCGCCGAGAACCTGCTGTTCGGCGTTCCCGTATCCGATGAGTTCTCGGGGCGCAATCTGGCGGACAATCCGCTGTTCCGCAGCGCCATCGACAGGGCGGGGCTCACGGACCGGCTTGTCAGGATGGGCCTGCAGATTGCCGAGACCATGACCGAAATCTTCCAAGGGCTGCCGCCCGGTCACTCGCTCTTTGCGCAGTTCTCCTTCATCGGCGCGGAGGAGCTACCCGAATTCCAGGCTATTCTGCGCCGCCGGGCGAGGGGCGGGCACGATCTGAGACGGGAAGAGCGGACCCGGTTTCTGGCCCTGCCGCTTGCCTATGTCGAGGCAAGGCATCGTCTCGGCCTGCTCGACGACAGCCTGAAGGAACAGATCGTCGAGGCCCGCAGCTTCGTCCGCGACACTCTCGAAAAGGCGGATGCGACCGGTGTGGAGTTCTACGATCCCGAGGGGATCTGCATGGCGGCCCCCTTGCGGGACAACCTTCTGTTCGGTCGGGTCAATTATCAGGTGGCCGATGCCCGCCACCGGGTTGCGGAAGCCATCGCGACGGTCGTTCGGGAGCTCGATCTTCTGGAGGACGTCGAGCGCATCGGCCTCGATCACGAGGTGGGCGCGGCGGGGCGGCTTCTGTCGCCGCAGGAGCGCGCAAGCGTCAATCTGGTGCGCTGTCTGGTGAAGCGTCCTGACATTCTCATCATCGATGGAGCCCTCGCGCCCTTCGATGAGGAGCGCGCCGGAAAAATTCTTCAGGCGCTTCTTGAGCATATCGAGCAACAAAGCCTGTTCATGGTGCTGTCCAATGATCGACAGAGTGCGGCTTTCGATGTTCAGATACGTTTCAGCGCCGGACGCGTCGTCACGGAGCAAACAGCGGACCCGCAGCGGCGGGCGCGCGGTCCTGGGGCGGAGAGCGCCCAGAACATAGCAGGAGAGGTGGCATGACCCTTGAGACAGAGGTTCAGTCCCTGAGGCAGGTTCCCATGTTCCGGGATGTCGATCCGGCCCGTCTGAAGCTTCTGGCGTTCACCAGCGAGCGGGTGCAGTTTGCCGCCGGCCAGCGCTTTTTCTCCCAGGGCGACCCCTCCGACGCCGCCTATGTGCTCCTCGACGGACGAGCCAGCGTGCTCCTCAACACGCCCCGGGGAGAGATCCAGGTGGCGGAACTCTCCGGCAATGCCCTCGTCGGCGAGATGGGCATCCTCTCCGATACGCCCCGCTCCGCGACGATCATGGCCGCGGAGCCAACCACCGCGCTTCGAATCGACAAGCGCGTTTTCCTCGAATTGCTGGCCCAGTTCCCGCAGATGTCCTTGGCGGTCATGCGCGAACTCGCCCAACGTCTCGAGCGGACGAACGCGCAGCTCGTGGCCCAATCCTCCTCCTGAAAAGCCCCGTTAGGGATGGTTTCCCGGGGAAAAGACGCTCCTTCTGCCCATAAGATTGCCTTCTTACGGCCAAGCTGACCGATTCTCGACACATCTACCCGTCAACTCTTGTCCCAGAATGACACAAGGGGTGGTTCGGCATCCAAGCCGGACCCTGCGGGAACAAGTGTGATGCCGAGTAATGCAAGAACGCTGCTGTGCGCCGTGCCGCAACCTGTTGCGGCTCCCCGTCAAGGCGGTCGCCGCCGAACGGTTCGTGTGGCCCTTGCTCTGGGCCTGATGGTCGGGCTCCAGGGGGTGACGGCGGGACCTGCCGCCGTCGCCACCCTGCCGACCGCCATGGCGGATTACAATCACTCCTCCCCGGTGAAGCCGCTGGCCATGGCCGATCCCGTGGTGGCCTCGGTTGCCTATACGCCGGAACTCGGCAAGCAGCCGGGCCTGTTCAAGGCGATCCTCGACGGTGCGTTCTCGCTGTCCAAGAAGCGCCCGACGAAGCCCAAGCAGGAGGAGATCCCTCCGGAGGCCGCCGGCGACCCGGACGAGATCATTCCCTTCAACGGACGCAATGTTCCCCGCTGGCTGGTCCACTCCATCCTCAAGGCCGCGCAGGTCACAGGTGTGGATCCGATCTACATGATGACCCTCGCCGACGTGGAATCGAGCCTCTCGCCCGACGCCAAGGCTCCGACCTCCTCCGCCCAGGGCCTGTTCCAGTTCATCGACCGCACCTGGCTCGAGATCGTCTCCATGCACGCGGCCGATTACGGCTTCACCGCGGCGGCCGAGGCCGTCCGTATCGTCAATGGCGATCCTGTCGTGAGCGACAAGGACCGCGCGTGGGTCATGGGCCTGCGCACCGATCCCTATTTCTCGGCCCTCATGGCGGGCGAGCTGATCAAGGATGTGGAGCGCGCCCTGATCGCCCAAGGCGAGCGCGAGCTCGCCGAGGCCGAACTCTATCTCGCGCATTTCCTCGGGGCGAGGAGCGCGGTGCGCTTCCTGGAGGCGCTGGACCAGGATCCGAACATGAAGGCTTCCAAGCTCTTCCCGCAGGCCGCGAGGGCGAATGCGGGCCTGTTCATGGAAGGCAAGGGCCGCAAGCGCCGCTCCGTCACGGTCGCCGAACTCTACAACAAGATCGATTCGAAGATCGTGCGCCGCCTGGATCGCTATGAGGGCATCGGCCCTTATCTCGCCGAGATCACGCGCCCTGCGGACGATGTTACGGAAACCAGCGCCGTTACCCGCTGATCAGAACGCCTTGAAGGTGATGATCGTGTGGGTGTCGGCGATCTCGGGGATCACCTGCACGTTCTCGGCGATGAAGTGGCCGATATCGACGTCGTCGTCCACATGGAACTTGGCGAGAATGTCGTAATTGCCGGCGGTCGAGTAGATCTCGGACGCGATCTCCCTGTCGGCGAGGGCGTTGGCGACCGCGTAGGTCTTGCCGAGCTTGCACTTGATCTCGACGAAGAAGGTCTGCATGGGGCGCTCCAAAAGGCGTCGGCTTCAGGTCACGTGGTGGAACGGGAGGTATGGCACGGGACCGTGTCCGCGTGAATATCCCGCCCGCTCGAAATGTCAGGGCCGCCCGATGCTGACATAGGTGAAGCCGTTGCGGCGCATTTCCTCGGGGCGGTAGACGTTGCGCAGGTCCACCACCACGGGTTCGGCGAGGGCCGCCTTCAGGCGTTTGAGATCGAGCGCCCGGAACATGTCCCACTCGGTGACGATCACGATGGCGTCCGCGCCGCGGGCGCAATCGTAGGCATCGCGGGCATATTCGACATTCGACAGCATGGCGCTCGCCGCCTGCATGCCTTCCGGATCATAGGCCCGCACCTGGGCGCCCGCATCCTGCAGGGCCGTGATGATGTCGATCGAGGGAGCCTCGCGCATGTCGTCCGTATTGGGCTTGAAGGTCAGGCCCAGTATCGCGATCGTCCTGCCGCGCACCGAGCCGCCGCAGGCCGCGATGACTTTCCGGCCCATGGCGCGCTTGCGCTGGCTGTTGACGGCGGCCACCGTCTCCACCAGGCGCACGGGCGCCTCGAAATCCTGCGCGGTCTTGATCAGGGCCAGGGTATCCTTCGGAAAGCACGAACCGCCATAGCCTGGTCCCGCATGGAGGAACTTGGAGCCGATGCGATTGTCGAGCCCGATGCCCCGGGCGACGTCCTGCACGTTCGCCCCCACATGCTCGCAGAGATCCGCGATCTCGTTGATGAACGTGATCTTGGTCGCCAGGAACGCGTTGGCCGCGTACTTGGTCAGCTCGGCGGTGCGCCGGGACATGGCCAGGACCGGCGACTGATTGAGATAGAGCGGACGGTAAACCTCGTTCATGATGCCCTGCGCCCGCGGATCGTCCGTGCCGATGACGATGCGGTCGGGTCGCTTGAAATCGGCAATCGCCGCGCCCTCGCGCAGGAATTCCGGGTTGGACACGACCGCGAATTCCCCATCCGGCCGGGTTTCGCGGATGATGCGCTCCACCTCGTCGCCGGTGCCCACGGGCACGGTCGATTTCGTGACCACCACCGTATAGCCGTCCATGGCTCCCGCGATCTCGCGGGCGGCCTGGTACACATAGGAAAGGTCGGCGTGGCCGTCGCCGCGGCGGGAGGGGGTTCCGACCGCGATGAACACGGCTTCGGCGCTCCTGACCGCTTCGGGCAGGGTGGTGGTGAAGGTCAGGCGTCCTTCGCGCACGTTCTTGGCGACGAGCTCGGCCAGGCCCGGCTCGAAGATGGGGATCTCGCCGCGGTTGAGGGCCTCGATCTTGCTCGGGTCCTTGTCGACGCAGCACACCTCGTGGCCGAAATCCGCGAAGCAGGCCCCGGACACCAGACCGACATAACCCGACCCGATCATCGCAATGCGCATCAGGATCTCTCCTTTGTCATGAGAGCGAGGGTTTAGGGCGCTCCAGACTTGGCTGCAAGCCGGAAGGAAAGGCGCCGGAGCCCATCATGCAACAAAACTCCCTTTGACATCTGGGCAAAGCGCGCCCAAAAGACCGCCGTTTTCAAAACGGGGCATTTATGGATAACCCTTTCTTAGTCGAGGTCACGCGGGGGCCGCTCGTCGAGTCGCGGCACCGGGCCAGCGTTTCTGTCGTCGATGCGGACGGTTCGACCGTCCTGTCGATCGGCGACGTGGACCGGCGTGTCTTCCCGCGCTCTGCGGTCAAGGCTCTGCAGGCCTTGCCTCTGCTCGAGAGCGGGGTTGCGGACAGATACGGCCTGACCGACGAAGAGATCGCGCTCGCCTGCGCCTCCCATTCGGGCGAGCCGGAGCACGTGCGGGTGGCCCAGTCGATGCTGGCCAAGGCCGGCCAGGACGTGAGCTGCCTCGAATGCGGCGCCCACTGGCCCATGGGCGAGGCCGCCAACCGCGCCCTGGCGTCGGGGGGAGGCGCTCCGAGCGCTCTGCACAACAACTGCTCGGGCAAGCATGCGGGTTTCATCTGCCTGGCTTGCGGGGTCGGGGAGGACCCGAAGGGCTATGTGAGCCCGAACCATCCGGTGCAGCGCATGGTGAGCGAGGCTCTGGAGGATGCGACGGGCGCGTGCCACACGATGGAAAACAGCGGAATCGACGGCTGCTCGATCCCGACCTATGCCATCCCGCTGCCGTCGCTGGCTTTCGGCTTCGCGAAATTCGGTACCGGTGCGGGCCTCTCGAGCGCCGGGAAGGCAGCCGCTGAGCGGATCCGCAAGGCCGTGGCCGCTCACCCCTTCATGGTGGCCGGCACGGGCCGCTTCGACACCAGGCTCATGGAGCTCCTCAAGGAGCGCGCCTTCGTCAAGGTGGGGGCGGAAGGCGTCTACTGCGCTGCGCTCCCGGGACTCGGGTACGGGATCGCGCTCAAGGCCGATGACGGGAATGCCCGTGCGGCGGAGGCCATCATGGCCGGACTGATCCTGCGCTTCCTTCCCCTCGGCGACGAGGAGCGCGCCGCTGTCCTGAAAATGGCGCAGCCGGTCATCAAGAATTGGAACGGCATCGAGGTCGGAAGCATCCGCCTTTCTCCCGCCTTGCTGGGTTAAGTCCTTTCCTGTCATGGCCGGGCTCCTCCGGCCTTACCGACCGGACAAGCGCAGCGCCTCGATAGATCGGGCTCCCCGGCACAGGGCCGGGGATGACGAGGGCGGGGACGGCGCGGACCTCCGGCTCCCCACGGAGTGCGGATGGAACGGGGAGCGCCCGATGCTCTAGAGCCCCAGCAGCGTCACGATCTCGCTTGCACCGGCATTGGGAGACAGGGTGCCTTCGGCGACAGCCCTTTCGATGTCCGGCACGCGCCTTTTAAGCGCCGGGTCCTGGGTGAGCCGCTCGTGCAGGCGCTCATGGACCAGGGCCCACATCCACTTCGTGTCCTGCTTGCGCCGTTTCGCCGCGAGTTCGCCGGTCGCCTCCAGGCGCTTGCGGTGATCCAGAACCTTTGACCAGAGCTCGTCGAGGCCCTGGCCGGTGAGTCCCGAGATCATCAGGACCGGCGGCGTCCAGGCCGAGGAGGCGGGGGTCAGGATGTGAAGGGCGGCCTTGTACTCGGCGGCGGCTGCCTTGGCCTTCGCGCCCGCATCGTCCGCCTTGTTGACGGCGATCAGGTCGGCAAGCTCAAGAATGCCCTTCTTGATGCCCTGCAACTCGTCGCCGGCGCCGGGCAGCATGAGGACGAGGAAGAAATCCGTCAGATCGGCCACGGCCGTTTCCGACTGTCCCACTCCCACCGTCTCCACCAGGACCACGTCGAAGCCCGCGGCCTCGCACAGGAGCATGGTCTCCCGGGTCTTCGCGGCGACGCCGCCGAGCGTCCCGGAGGACGGGGAGGGGCGAACGAACGCGTTGGGGTCCGTGGCGAGCCGCGCCATGCGCGTCTTGTCGCCGAGGATCGCGCCGCCGGTCCGGGTCGAGCTCGGGTCGACGGCCAGCACGGCGACCTTGTGCCCTTTCTCCGTCAGCATGCTGCCGAGGGAATCGATGGCGGTGGACTTGCCGACCCCCGGAACCCCCGTGATGCCGATGCGCACGGCGTTCCCCGTGCGGGGCATCAGCTCCTGCAGCAGGGCGCGGGCGGCCTCGCGGTGATCGGACCTGCGTGATTCCATGAGCGTGATGGCGCGCGCCAGTGCCGCGCGGTCGCCGCGCGCGACGGCTTCGGCCGACACATCCGTCTTCTTGTGAGATCCCCCGGTCATGCCGTTAGCTTTAGAGCATCGGCCCCGGCAGTGGAAACTGCTTCCGGGGCT
>DASRWK010000418.1:0-3182 GCA_035776715.1 Microvirga sp. | reverse complement strand
GAGCGCTTCTCCGCTCCCCTCGGACAGGGCGGAGGTCTTCAGGGAATCCATGGAATGGCCGCGCTGCTCGCCGCCACGACCTCCGGGGGCTCCATTGAGGCCCCCACCGGCGGTCCCAGGACTCATCTGCTGTGCGACGATCCGGTGCATTCGGGCAAGCGCCTCCTGAACCTCGGGGCGATCGGAGACATCCTGGGCCGGGAACTCGTGACGGCACAGGCGGCAGGTCAGCTCGGCCCCGAACTGGAGCTTTCGCAAACGGACCTTGAACAGCTTTCGGCACTGAGGGCAGGCTAGATCGATCCGTGTGCTCCCGTGATCCTCGAACAAGCGCCATCCTCCGGTTCAGCTTCGTCCAGCCCTTCTGAAGCATGGCAGTAAGGCAAGAGCGAGGCACCGCCTGTGCCGTCCGGCGGCTTCTATACAATGCCCCAGGCGCGGTAGCGGGTCCGGCCGGTGAGTTCGCGCGGCAGCGCGCCGCCCAGCTGCGCCAGCATCAGGTCGATGGCCTTGGGCGTGACCTTCAGGAGCTTGGCCCCGAGCGGCACCGTCACCAGCGGGCGGGACAGAAACAGCTCCACCAGCTCCGGCAGCTTGGAGTTGGAGCGGCACTTGGCGGTGACGCGCGCCATCAGCTCGCGGGCCAGGATGAGCCGGTCGAGATCCTTGTTGGCGATGGCGATTGCTTCCTCCACCACTCGGCAGAAGCCCTCCAGCCTCTCCGGAGCCCCTTCCCTCCCCTGCGGCCGGAACCGGGATTGCTTGAACCCGGCGGCCAGTGGCAGCAGGCGGCTGGTCAGCCCCCTGGCGCGCAGGATGGCAGCCGCCATGATGAGGCCGAGCCACGGCAGGCGCGTGTAGAGGTTCAGATCCAGCCAAGCCTGCCACGCCACCGCGGCGGCCGCCACGGCCGGCCAGTGGCTGGTGCGCTTGACCACGTCGAGCCAGAGATCCTCGTTTTCCGCCTCGTCATGGTCCGAATCGTAAACGAGATGCGACCGGCTCCTCGGCAGCGGAATCTCGCCGGCGAGCACCCGATCGGTACGCTCGAGCAGGGCATCGATCTCGGCAAATTGGGCTTTCCACGGATCGGCATCGCTGTCCAAGGCCAGGTAGGCGTCCTCGCTTTCCGGCCCCGGTCTGCCCTTTCGCCGTCCGTGGTCCATCTCCCCTCGCGCGGGACCGATCCCACGCAGGGCGGCTAGGCCGTCGATCGTCAGCGGCCAGGGTGCCGGCCGGGCCGAGGCGGTTCGCCTCGCCCGGAGAGCCGCGGCCGCGCGGGTGAGCTCATGCGTTGGATGGCGCACGTCCATGCCGGCGTCGTGCAACACGAGATCGCCGACGTCGACGAGGTGCCCGTCGAGGATGATCGCCCGCACGGCCTCCGTCATGTCGCAGCGCGACTGCCAGCCGTCCGACAGGCCGGACGCCTCTACCCGGGCGTCGAAGCGCAGGATGGCGATGGAAAGCTCCTCCAGCTGGCCGGCGATCTTCTCCCATGGCAGCACCGGAAGATCGTAGGTGCGGAGCGACAGTCTCTCGTCGTCGAACTCCCCTCCCCTGCTTCCGAAATCCATGCGTCCTCTCATCGCCAAACCCTTGATCAGCAAGGCATAGCTTGACGGAGGGAGGCAAGGCAAGCCTTCCCTACGACGAGAGCAGGAGCGGAGTGCGTCGCGCCAGATCCCGCGCCGGGCCGCTCAAGGCGACGCCGAAGCGAGGATCCCGTCCGATCGAGCGGCGAGGTCCTGGCGGATGGGTTCGTACACCGATCGGGTCATCTCTTCACTCCGCCGCATTCGACAAGAGGCCGATGGTCTGGATCACCTCGAAACCCTCGAATTCCGGATGGCCAAGGGTGAGCGGTTTGTTGGAGTTGGTGCTGGCGCGGGTATGCGAGGCGCGGAACTGCTCGGAACGGGTCCAGGCCTCGAAATGGGCCTTCGAGGTCCAGACGGTGTGCGAGGAATAGAGAACGTGATCCTCGCGCTCCGGCCCACGCAGCATGTGGAACGCGACGAAGCCCTCGCGTTCGTGCAGAAATGTCTCCCGCGTGAGCCACCGCTGCTCGAATTCCTGCGTGGCGTCCTTCAGGACCTTGAAACGGTTCATGGCGATGAACATGGAAAGCGACCTCCTTGGATCGGTTGAGGGAGCGGGAATCAGCGGCTGGCGAACTTGACCGTGAGGCCGAACTTGGCCGTAAGGCCCGGGCTCGGCTCGCTGTTCAGATATTGCGTGTATTGCCGGTCGAAGAGGTTCTGGATGGTGACGTCGCCGCTGATGTTCTCGTCATAGCGGTAGGATGCGAACAGATCGACGAGGCCATAACCGGCCGTCGGATTCGTGACGCTCTCCTTGCTGCCGTCGACGAGCGTCAGACGTGTTCCGACCGTTAGCTTGCTGTCGAGCAGCCTGAAGCCGAGCGTCGTGCTGACGCGGTTCGGAACGACGGAGTTCAAGGGATCGCCCGTGATGTCGTTCTTGCCGTCGATGATCGTTCCCGCGACGGTCACGAATCCTCCGCCCCAATCGTATGCCGCTTCGAGTTCCGCTCCCTGCAGCCGGGCTCTTGCGATGTTCTGATACTGCTGATCCTGAATGCCAATGAGGCAAAGGTATGGAGCAAAGGCGCAAGCCTCGACCGGCATGCCTGGAACGACGGGCACGTTGTAGACCGGCCCCACGGCGACGGAATCGATGTAGTCGTCGATCCGGTTGTGGAACACCGAGACCTTGGCGCGGAAACTGTCGCCGGCCTTCAGCACATCGTCATACTGCACGTTCACGCCGCCCTCCAGGTTGTGAGCGACCTCGGGTCGGAGCAACGGGTTCGGCAGAATGTTGAAGATCGGGAACGGGTGGGAACCCTGGATCAGGGTCTCCGTGATCGACGGTACGCGATAACCTTCCGCATAGGTGCCATAGAACTCGATGCCCGCGATCGGTTCCACGCCCACCGTGATTTTCGGGGATACGCGAGTGCCATCGGTGCTGACGCCGCCGCCATCCAGCTCATAGCTGTCGAAGCGCAGGGCGCCGACCGTGCGCAGCCAGGGCGTCACCCGCACCTCGTCCTGTATGAACCCCCCGAACAGGCTGCGCTCCCCGGAAGGCGTGAAGGCCGCCCCGTATCCTCCCGCGCGATCGAGCGTTTCGCCCTGATCGCGGGCACCATCGAT
>DASRWK010000417.1:0-2997 GCA_035776715.1 Microvirga sp. | reverse complement strand
GAGCCATGAATTCTGGTCCCTCAAGAGGTGAGAATCACGAGTGATACGGCATTACCGCAAAGGATGCGATGCCCCGGTCCCATGGGGGTGCCCCCCATGCGTGTGCCCCTGCTGGTGATGGTCGTGTCCGTGATCGTGATGGTCAAGGGGGCACTCGCGACCGTGGTCGTGGGCGCCGGGGGCGTGGATCTCGATCTGCAGGGTCGCATGGCCGATCCCGAACCGCTCCTTCAGTTCGTGCTGCGTCTCCGCGAGGAAATGATCGCCCGGATGCCCGCCCGGCATGACGAGATGCGCCGTCAGTGCGGTCTGGGTGGTGCTGATGGCCCAGACGTGAAGGTGGTGGACGCGGGCCACACCCGGGCGTTCCGTGAGCATTTTTCGCACGTCCTTTACGGAAATCCCGCTCGGTACGCCCTGAAGGGAGAGCCTGAGCGACTGGCGCAGCAGGTCCCAGGTTCCCCAGACGATCACGGCCGCGATAATGAGGCTGAGAACCGGGTCGATCCAGGTCGCGTCAGTCCAGAGGATGACGAGACCGCCGAGCACGACGCCGAGAGACACGGCGGCATCCGCCACCATGTGCAGGAACGCGCCGCGAATGTTGAGGTCGTTGTGCCCGCTCATGAAGAGAAATGCCGTGAAACCGTTCACCACGATGCCGATGCCCGCCACGATCATCATGATGCCGGCCATCACGGGCGCGGGCTCGATGAGGCGCTGCACGGATTCCCATACGATGCCACCGACGGCGACCATCAGGAGAAGAGCGTTGAGCAGCGCCGCCAGAATGGAGCTCGAGCGCAGGCCGTAGGTGTAGCGCTCGTTGGGCGCGCGCTTGGCCAGGATCGTTGCGCCCCACGCGATGGCAAGGCCCAGCACGTCGCTGAGGTTGTGCCCCGCGTCCGACAGGAGTGCCATGGAATCCGCATAGAATCCGTAGCCCGCCTCGACGGCCACGAACGCGAGGTTCAGCATAATGCCGATGACGAAAGCGCGGCCGTGGCCGACCCCGTGGGAATGGCCGTGGTGGGAATGGTGATGGTGTGCGTGCATGATCTGACGCATCACTGCCGGACGGCGGTTGCGCCGACAGTCTCAAGGTTGAAGGCTGCCGCGAACAGGGCTCGTGTGTATTCCGTTTGAGGGGCGGCGAAGATGGTCTCGGCAGGCCCCTCTTCGACCACTGTGCCGTTCTGCATCACGATCACGTGGTTCGCCAGCGCACGCACCACCTTCAGATCGTGGCTGATGAACATATAGGCGAGATCGCGCCGCTTCTGCAGTTCGCGCAGGAGCTCCACGATCTGCGCCTGCACCGACATGTCGAGCGCCGAGGTCGGCTCGTCCAGCATAATGAATTGCGGCTCGAGCGCCATCGCGCGCGCGATCGCGATGCGCTGGCGCTGCCCGCCGGAAAATTCATGCGGATAGCGGTCCATGGTCGCGGGATCGAGCCCCACGTCGTGCAGGGCCTTCGCCACCACGTCGCGGCGCTGGCGATAGTTCTGGCCCTTGTCCTGTACGAGCAGTCCTTCCTCCACGATCTCGGCGACGGACATGCGCGGCGAGAGCGAGCCGTAGGGGTCCTGAAAAACCACCTGGAGATTCTTGCGCATGGGCCGGATCTCCCGCGCGCGCAACCCGTCGATGCGGTTGCCGAGGAACACGATGGGGCCTTCCGACTGAACGAGGCGCAGGATCGCCAAGCCTAATGTCGTTTTCCCCGAGCCTGACTCGCCCACGACGCCCACCGTCTCGCCCCGCCGTACGCTCAACGACACGCCGTCGACAGCCTTCACGTGACCGACGGTCCTCTGGAAGAACCCTCGCTTGATGGGAAACCATACCTTGATGGGGCCCGCCTCGACGACGGTCGGCGCGTCGGCAGGCAAGGGATTGGCACGACCCTTCGGCTCGGCGGCGAGAAGTCGCTGCGTATAGGCGTGCTGCGGATTGCCGAACACTTCCGCCGTTGTGCCGTGCTCCACGATCTTGCCGTTCAGCATGACGCAGACGCGGTCGGCGATCTTGCGCACGATGCCGAGATCGTGCGTGATGAAAAGCATGGACATGCCGAGCTTGGCCTTCAGCTCGGCGAGCAGCTTCAGGATCTGCGCCTGCACCGTCACGTCGAGCGCGGTGGTCGGTTCATCGGCAATGAAGAGGTCGGGCTCGTTAGCCAGCGCCATGGCAATCATCACGCGCTGGCGCTGGCCGCCCGAGAGCTGGTGGGGATAGGCTGTCAGGCGGCTTTCCGCGTCACGGATGCCGACGAGCTGCAGCAGCTCTAGCGTGCTGGCGCGGGCGTCCTTTTCGGATATGCCGCGATGAAGCCTCAGGATTTCGCCGATCTGCCGATCGATGGTGTGGAGCGGATTGAGTGAGGTCATCGGCTCCTGGAACACCATGGTGATATCGTCGCCCCGCACCCGGCGCATCTCGTCCTCGCTCAACCCCATCAGGTCCTTGCCTTTGAACAGGATGCGGCCGGACGGATGATGCGCGGACGGGTAGGGCAGGAGCTTGAGCACGGAGAGTGCCGATACGGATTTGCCCGATCCGGACTCGCCCACCAGCGCCACGGTCTCGCCGGGCATGATATCGAAGGAGACGCGATCCACCGCCAGCGTGTCGCGCTCGCCCTGACGAAAGGCGACGGAGAGATCTTGGACTGAGAGGAGGGGCTCTGTCATCGGAACGTCTTTCGCGGGTCGAAGGCGTCACGCACGGCTTCGCCGATGAAGATGAGAAGGCTGAGCATGAGGGCGATCACGAAGAAGCCCGCGAGGCCGAGCCATGGGGCCTGGAGATTGGCCTTGCCCTGGGCCAGGAGCTCGCCGAGCGACGGCGACCCGGGCGGCAGCCCGAAGCCAAGATAATCGAGCGAGGTTAGGGTCGCAATCGACCCGTTCAGGTTGAAGGGCAGGAAGGTCAACGTCGCTACCATGGCGTTGGGCAGGAGATGCCGGAACATGATGGCCGGGTTCGACAGGC
>DASRWK010000416.1:0-3866 GCA_035776715.1 Microvirga sp. | reverse complement strand
CTCTGGCCCTTGTTGATCTTCTCGGCGTTCTTGATGGGGTACAGGATATTCGCGTACTTCGCGCCGGTGTCCGGATCCATGATGCGGCGATAGGAATAGACGAAGTCCTCGGCCGTGACCGGATCTCCGTTCGACCACTTCAGGCCCTCACGCAGCGTAAAGCGATAGGTCCTGCCGTCGTCGCTGACCTCCCACTTCTCGGCCTGGCCGGGGACCGCTTCGCCTTTGACGTTGTAGGTCACCAGTCCTTCGAGCATATCGCGCAGGATGTGCGCTTCCTGGACCGTCGAGGTCTTGTGGGTGTCGAGGGTTTCCGGCTCGCCAGTATTGCCGCGGTTGTAGACCACCTCGGCCGAGGCGGCGCCCATGAGGGCTGCCGTGGCGACGGCGGCAAGCGCCGTACGTTTGATCCATGATGACATCGGACGCGTTCCCTTTCTGGTTATATCTCAGGTCTTTGTATGTCTCGGTCAGAGCCGATACGGCAGTAACCTTGTCCTATTAGTTGATCAATCAACTGTTCATGTCCAGTGCTATCCCGATCCCCGCTCGTAAACCCAGGGTTGCTATGGATTCCAGGTCTCGGGACAGGTCAGGCGCCCGCGTCGAAGACCAGACCTGCGGCCTGGATCCCGCCCGCGGCGGCGATCTCGTCATTGTCGGAGGTGTCTCCGGACACGCCTACGGCTCCCAGGATATGCCCCTGGGAATCCTTGATCAGCACGCCGCCGGGCACCGGTACGAGCTGCCCGCCCACCGCATGGGTGGCGGCCGCAACGAAATAGGGTCGGTCGGTCGCCATCTTGTGGAGAGATCGTGAGCCGACGCCGAGGGACAGCGCCCCATAGGCCTTGCCCATGGCGATCTCGGCGCGCTTGAGGCTCGTACCGTCCTCGGAGAGAAGGGCCCTCAAGGCGCCGCGCGAGTCATAGACGACGACGGAGAGTGGCTTGAAAGCCTTCTCCCGCGCGGTTTTCAGGGTGGCTTCGGCTATGGTTTGGGCCGTCTTGAGGCTGAGCTCGGACATGGGTGATCCTCCATTGGGTTGTTCTCGGTGCGGGGACGCACGGGGTCAACGCGCACCGGACTCGCGGCTTGCCAGCCACGTGGCGACGGCCTTGCGCTCGTCCAGGGTCATCTCGGTGATGTTGTTGGGCGGCATGGCATGGGTCAGCACGGACTGGATCCGGATGAGTTCCGCATGGCGGGCGATCTCCTCGGGCGTGTCGAGCCGCACGCCCTTGGGAGCAATGGGGATGCCGTCCCAGACGGGCTCGGCCGCATGGCACATGGAGCAGCGGGACTGGATGGCGAGGGTCGCCTCCTCGAAGGCGGCCGTGGGCTCGGTGGCCGCCGCGGCATCCGCCATGGTCTCGCTGCCGGGCTTCCCGACGATCGAGAGCCAGACCGCGAGCGCGACGGATGCCGCCGCGACGCCCCATGTCCACCAGGGCGAGCCCTTGCCCGCATGCTGACTGTTGAAGAAGTGACGGATCACCGCGCCGGCGATCAGGATCAGGCCGATGATCGCCACCGCATAGCGCGAGGACCAGGCCAGCGGGTAATGGTTCGAGAGCATCAGGAAGATGACGGGGAGCGTCAGGTAGTTGTTGTGGGTCGAGCGCAGTTTCGCTTCCTGGCCGAGCCTCGGGTCCGGCGAGCCACCCGCCAGTAGGGTGGATACCACCTTCTTCTGGTTCGGGATGATGACGAAGAAAACGCTCGCCGACATCCAGGTGGCGATCATCGCGCCGGTGTGGAGGAAGGCGGCGCGTCCGTTGAAAACCTGTGTGAAAGCGAAGGCCGCGATCAGGATATAGACGAAGAGCACGATGCCGAGCACAAGCCCGTTCCTGCCGAGCGGGGACCGGCAGAGCCCCTCGTAGACCAGCCAGCTCACCGCGATTCCCCCGAGGCCGATGGCGGGCGCCTGCCAGGGGGCGAGGGCGCGCACCGCCGGATCGATCGTGTAGAGATCTGCCTGGAGATAGTAGACCCATACGATGAGAAAGAAGCCGCTGATCCAGGTGGAATAGCTCTCCCATTTGAACCAGGTGAGTTCCTTGGGCAGCTCCGGAGGCGCGACGAGATATTTGCGCATGTTGTAGAAGCCGCCGCCATGGACCTGCCAGGCCTCGCCGCCGACCCCTTCAGGCAGGCCCTCCCGCTTCTTCAGGCTCAAATCCAGATGGATGAAATAGAAGGAGGAGCCGATCCAGGCGATTGCCGTGATCACATGGGTCCAACGCAGGATCTGGCTGATCCATTCGGAGATTTGCGGGTCGATCATGCAGCCACTTGAACAATGACGAAAGCGTAAGCCTAGGGCGGCGCCTCCGATTTCGGAAGGCCTCCCGAAGCGCTTTTTCAACAGGAACCGGCGGCTGCGAGCCCTGGACTTTCGGACGAGTTGAGCGTGGAATGCTTGACGCCGGACCATCGGACCCGACAGATTCCCGTCCCCATCTCAAGCGCGCGAGGTTTCATGGGCCGCCTCTCCACCCACGTCCTGGACAACGTCAACGGCAAGCCCGCAAAGGGCGTCTCCATCGAACTCTTCGCCATTGAGGGCGAGAGCCGCCGCTCGGTCCTGCGCGCCCTCACAAATGCCGACGGGCGCACCGATGCGCCCCTCATGGTCGGCGAGGCGTTTCGCACGGGCACGTACGAACTCGTCTTCGAGGTCGGCGCCTACTTCAGGGCGCTCGGCACGCCGACGGCCGATCCGCCGTTCCTGGACACCATCCCCATCCGCTTCACCATCGCGGAGCCGGACGGCCATTACCACGTGCCGCTCCTCGTCACGCCCTGGAGCTATTCCACCTATCGCGGAAGCTGAAAAATGGCCGAGACCTCCTATCCCCGCGACCTCGTCGGTTACGGACGCAATCCGCCTCACCCCCGCTGGCCGGACGATGCGCGGATCTGCGTGCAGTTCGTGATCAACTACGAGGAGGGCGGCGAGAACAACATCCTGCATGGGGACCGCGCGTCCGAGGCCTTCCTGTCCGAGATCGTCGGCGCGCAGCCCTGGCCCGGTCAGCGCCACATGAGCATGGAGTCGATTTACGAGTACGGCTCGCGGGCCGGCTTCTGGCGCCTGTGGCGCATGTTCACCGAGCGCAGGATGCCCGTGACCGTCTATGGCGTCGCCACGGCTCTCATGCGCAACCCGGAAGCGGTGGCGGCCATGAAGGAAGCGAATTGGGAGATCGCGAGCCACGGGCTCAAGTGGATCGACTACCGCGATTTCTCGGCCGATGAGGAGCGGGCCCATATGAAGGAGGCGATCCGCATCCACACGGAAGTGACTGGCGCGCGTCCGCTCGGCTGGTACACCGGCCGCACGTCGGAGCACACCAACCGCCTCGTGGCGGAGGAGGGCGGGTTTCTCTACAGCGCCGATTCCTACGCCGATGACCTGCCGTACTGGGAGCGGCACGGCCACCACCTGCAGCTCATCGTGCCCTACACGCTGGACGCCAACGACATGCGCTTCGCAACGCCGCAGGGCTTCAACTCGGGCGACCAGTTCTTCGCCTATCTGAAGGATACGTTCGATACCCTGTATGCTGAGGGCGAAGTCGCGCCGAAGATGTTCTCGGTGGGGTTGCATTGCCGTCTCGCAGGCCGTCCCGGACGGGCTGCGGCGCTCGCGCGCTTCCTCGACTATGTGGCGTCCCACGACGATGTCTGGATCGCCAGACGCATCGACATCGCCCGGCTCTGGACCCGGTATCACCGTCCGGCCGATCTCAAGCCGAGCACGATGAGCAAGGCGGTTTTTCTGGAGCTGTTCGGAGACATCTTCGAGCATTCACCTTGGATCGCCGAGCGCGCCTATCTTACCGGCTTTACGGCGGCGC
>DASRWK010000415.1:0-7816 GCA_035776715.1 Microvirga sp. | reverse complement strand
GGCTCTACCGTGCGCAAGATCACGCGCGGCATGTGGGCGCTCGACCTCATGCACGACACGCTTCTTCTGGCGTTGTTGCCTTCGCTCACCGTGCTCGCGGGCTCCATGATCGTGCTCGGCCTGCGCTGGCCCATCATGGGTCTTGTCATCGGCCTGAGTTCGCTTGCCTATATCGTGATGACGGGTTTGCTGGCCACGCGCTATGTGGCTCCGGCGGCACGGCTCGCGAATGACTGGGACACGCGCATGGGCGGCACGCTGGCGGATGCGCTGAGCTGCAATCCGGTGGTGAAAGCCTTCGGCGCCGAGACCCGAGAGGATGCACGCCTCACCCGGGTCGTCGGCAAGTGGCAGAGCCGCACCCGCCGTGTCTGGCAGCGGGGCACCAACAGCGGCACGGTGCAGTTCATCGCGCTGCTCGGCATCCGGGTCGCCATCATCGGCACGGCCATCTGGCTGTGGTGGAACAACCGCGCGACACCGGGGGATCTCGCGTATGTGCTCACCACCTATTTCGTGATCCACGGCTACCTGCGCGATGTGGGCATGCACATCAATAATCTGCGCCGCTCCGTGAACGACATGGAGGAACTCGTTGCGATCACCGCCGAGAAGATCGGCGTGCTTGACCGTCCCGGCGCGGACGAAATCCGCATCACGCGCGGGGAGGTGGAGTTCGACCGCGTGACCTTCCATTATGCGGGCCACCGCACGCCGCTCTACAGCGATCTGTCGCTCATCATTCGCCCAGGCGAGCGCGTGGGTCTTGTGGGTCCTTCAGGCTCAGGCAAGACCACGCTCGTCAAGCTGATCCAGCGCCTTTATGACGTCAATGGCGGCGAGATCCGCATCGATGGGCAGAACATCGCCGATGTGCGGCAAGCGTCCTTGCGTTCGCAGATCGCGATCGTACAGCAGGAGCCGATCCTGTTCCATCGCACGCTTGCGGAGAACATCGCCTATGCCAAGCCCGGTGCGAGCATGGAGGAGATCGAGCACGCGGCGCGGCTTGCCAATGCGCACGACTTCATCACGAGCCTGCCGAAGGGCTATGCGACCCTCGTCGGCGAGCGCGGCGTCAAACTCTCTGGCGGTGAGCGCCAGCGCGTGGCCATCGCGCGGGCGTTTCTCGCCGACGCGCCGATCCTTATCCTGGACGAAGCGACCTCGGCGCTCGACTCGGAGCTGGAGGTGCAGATCCAGCAGGCGATGGAGCGGCTGATGGTGGGACGCACCTCCATCGTCATCGCGCATCGTCTGTCCACCGTGCGCAGTCTCGACCGGATCCTCGTGTTCGAGAAGGGCCGGATCGTGGAGGAAGGCAACCACGACAGCCTCCATCGCAGAGGCGGTCTCTACCGTCGCCTGTGCGAACATCAGGGACTGGATTTCGCGGGCGGCAGGTCGACGGAGCTTGCGGCGGAGTGAGGCGGTTTTCGGCGAGCGAGAGTCGGAGGGGCGGTCGGCCTCCCGAGCCTTGCTCGTCGATAACGCTGAAGAGGATGGACGAGAGCTGTTTCCATCGACGTGGAATCATCTCTCTTCCTTGGTTTGCGCATTTCTGGCAGCAAGCAGGAACCCGCCTCGCCGAAGAATGCTCTAATTGCCGATCCGCACCGTCAACGTCCCCAGCCTGTCGATCGAGCCCACAAGTTCGTTTCCTGGTACGACCGGCCCAACGCCGGCCGGAGTACCGGTCAATATGATGTCGCCCGGTTCCAGCCTGAAGTACTTGGAAAGGTTGGCGATGATCTCCGGCACCGTCCAGATCATCAGCTTCAGGTCGGAATCCTGCTTGGTCTCACCATCCACGGTAAGTCGGATAGAGCCTTCCAGGACGTGCCCGACCTTCTCCACGGGATGAATGGGCCCACAGGGGCAGGAATTGTCGAAGGCTTTGCCCGCCTCCCAGGGCAGACCGCTCTTGCCAAGGTCCAATTGGAGGTCGCGGCGCGTCATGTCGAGGCCAATGCCGTAACCGTATATATGATCGAGCGCATCCGAGACCGGGATGTCCCGGCCGCCCTTCCGGATCGCCACGACCAACTCGAGTTCGTAGTGATAATCGCGCGTCATGGGCGGGTAGGGAATTTCGGTTCCGTCGGGAACGATGCTGTCGGCCGGTTTCTGGAAGAAGATCGGCGGGTCGCGTGTCTTGTCCCCGCCCATTTCCCGGACATGGGCGGCGTAGTTCCGACCGACGCAGTAGATCCTGCGCACCGGAAAGCATCTGGACGTACCAGCCACCGGCAAGAGTGCGCGAGCCGGCGGCGCGACCACGCACGCATCGATATCTGTCATTTCTTTCCTCCCAAGTTGCACCTGCTCCCGAGGCATCCATCGGTAACATCGAGGATTTCGGTACTGCTTGGACAAAATGTATTTTTCCAACCCGAAAGCAGATTGGCCTTTAGTCTATGAGTGCGACCGAATTGCTTCGCTTGTGCGGGATCTGCTTCGCAGTGCAAAATAAATGTCTAATACCTTGGAGGTATGGCAAGACGTCGTTGGGGGTATAAAGCGTAATCGCGAAGAATTTGTTGTCCTGATGATCATACATTTTTTGACAGGCGGGTGTGTCTCGTACATCATCAATTGCCGCATCAAACGCAGGCACTGCCAAAAGAGCAGCAGAATGCAGGAGAGGAAATGTCGATGAAGATCAGTAAGGCTCTCGGTCTAGCTGTAACGCTCGCGCTCGCCCCCTGGGCCATGAGTGTCGCCAATGCGCAGAATTCGCCCACGAAGATAACAGTGGTTCTTCCGAACCCGTCCGCGGTCAACAACTTCCCCCTCTATGTGGCCCTCGGCGAGAAGATGTTCGAGAAGGAAGGGCTCGACGTGCAGGTCGAGGCTGTGGACGGATCCTCCCAGGTTCTTCAGGCCATGTCCGCAGGCCAGGCGCAGATCGGCCAGCCCGGTCCGGCTCCGGTCCTGGCAGCACGCGCCCGCGGCGTCGACGTGGTCTTCATCTACAATCACTTTGCGAAGTCGGTCTTCGGCGTCGTCGTCCCTGAGAAATCCGACATCAAGTCGCCGGCCGATCTCAAAGGCGCGGTCATCGGCGTCGGCACGGCCGACGGCGCAGAGGTCGGCTTCACCCGCGCGATCCTGACGGATCTGAAGATGGAGGAGGGCAAGGATTATACGTTCCTCCCCGTGGGCGACGGCGGTCTTGCGGCGGCGGCTTTCCTCCGCGGAGACATCAAAGCCTATGCGGCGGCCGTCAGCGATGCAGCCATCATGGAAACGCGCGGAATCGATCTGCGGGAGATCACGCCGGAGCAATATCTGAGCTACTTCGGCAATGGCTATGCGGCGATGAAATCCTTCATCGACGAGAACCCGCAGGCCATCGAGAAATTTGGCCGTGTCCTCGTCCAGGCCAAGGAGTTCGGCCTGAAGCCTGAGAACAAGGAAAAGGTTCTGCAGCACACCAAGGCCGGGAACCCGCAGGAAGGCGAGGACGCCAAGCTGTCGGATGCCTTGTTCGAGCAGGTCAAGGACCGGATCACGCCGTTCGACACGTCGAAGGGCTGGGGCTATCAGCCGCCGGAGCATTGGGAACAATGGCATAAGAGCGCCGTGGAGTCCGGCGTCCTGAAAGCCCCCCTGCCGGATCTGAAGGCCGCGTACACCAACCAATTCGTCGACGCCTGGAACAAGGGTTCGAAGTAATGGCGGTGCTCTCAATGGCTGGAGAAGCTGTCGCACCGGTCGGCCTCATGGGCCGGCCGGTGTATGAACTGCGAGGCGTGAGCAAGACCTTCACCCGACGCAACGTGCAGGCGCTCGACAAGGTGGATCTGGTGCTGCGGGAGGGCACCTTCTCATCGATCATCGGACCGAGCGGGTGCGGAAAATCGACATTGCTCAAGATCATGGCGGGCCTGCTGCCTCCATCGTCGGGCAGCGTCGTTCTCGAAGGAAAACCTGTGATGGGTCCGCGCCGGGATATCGGCATGATGTTCCAGCAGGCGACCCTGTTCCCGTGGCGCACCACCATCGAGAACATCGTTCTCCCGATCGAAATCCGCGACGGAAAGGCGGCAGCCCGCGCCAAGCATGATCAGGCGCGCCAGCTTCTCGATCTCGTCGGCCTGAGAGGTTTCGAGAACGTCTATCCGGGCGAGCTTTCCGGCGGAATGGCGCAGCGGGCCGCGATCTGCCGGATGCTGATCACGGAGCCGGCGGTGCTGCTGCTGGACGAGCCGTTCAGCGCGCTCGACGAATTGAGCCGCGATTTCATGAACATGGAGCTGCAGAGGATCTGCCTGGAGCGCAATGCCACGTCATGCCTCGTAACCCACTCGATTCCCGAAGCGGTGATCCTTTCCGACGTGGTGTACGTGATGTCGTCCCGGCCGGGACGGTTCGTCGAGGCCATTACCGTCGACCTGCCCAGACCCAGAACACTGGACATGATGTCCGATCCGCGCTTCGGCGCGCTCGTTCACCGGATCCGCAGCCATCTCGACAAGGGAGCGTTCCAATGACCCAAGCACAAGTCGTTGCCTCAGCGATCCCCGAGCAAACGGTTTGGAAGGAACATGTTTCCTGGATAGACCGGGTGCCGCGCTGGGTATCGATGCTGGCTCTCCTGATCGGTTTCCTGGTTGTGTGGCAATTCGTCTATATTCTGGAGTTGATCTCGCCGATCATTCTCCCGTCTCCGATCGAGACCATCGAGGATCTATACGTTGTCGGGAAGAACCTTCTGACGGGCGACTATATGCTCATGGCTCTCTGGATCACGACGCAGGAGGTCCTCCTCGGCTTCATGATTGCGGTGGTGCTTGGATTCGGTCTCGGCACCCTTGTGGGCGAAACGGCGTTCGGTGAAAAGGCCGTCATGCCTTACCTCGTGGCCATCAACACCATGCCGAAGGTGGCGTTCGCGCCTCTCTTCGTGTCGTGGCTGGGCTTCGGCATCGCGTCCAAGGTGGCGCTTGCGGCCTTCATCGCCTTCTTCCCGGTCATCGTCGGGACGGCGGCGGGCCTGCATGCGGCCGACCAGAACGCCCGCATGCTGTTCAAGACCATGGGTGCGAGCCGCTGGCAGACCCTGGTGCAGCTGAAGCTGCCCATCGGGATGCCCCACTTCTTCTCGGGCCTGAAGAACGCCGCGGTGCTCGTCGTCGTCGGTGCGGTGGTGGGCGAATTCCTGGGCGGCGGCAAGGGTTTCGGCGAGTTGATCCGCGTAGCGGCCGCCCAGCTCAATACGCCGCGCGTGTTCTCGCTGATCATCTACCTGAGCCTGCTCGGACTGGCGATGTTCTGGGCCGTGGCCTGGGCGCAGCGCCGGTTCGTCTTCTGGCACAAGGAGAGCGTCACGGAGGAGACTCTTGCGCAATAAAGGCAGGATCTGGTGTTCCGGCGGTTGATCTCCGTCGGCCGTCGGGACATTCCGCTCCAAGCTGAACCCTGCGCAGGTTGCGTCATGAACAAGATCGAAAAAATAACTGCGGCAACCTCGGTCTACGAGAGGCTTCGCCAAGACATCCTCAATGGTGGATTGCGCCCAGGGCAAAAGCTCCTGATCGACTTCGTTTCCGAACGCTATGGAGCCGGCCTCAACCCTGTCCGCGAGGCTCTCAACCGCCTCTCCTCGGAAGGCCTCGTCGAGCGAAAGGATCAGCGCGGCTTCTTCGTGCCGCCCGTGAGTATCGAGGGTTGGCGCGAATTGGTGAAGACCCGATGCTGGCTCGAGGGAAAGGCGCTCGAGGAGTCCATCAAGAACGGCGATCAGGCTTGGGAGGAGCGCATCGTCGTGGCGTTTCATCACCTCTCGCGCACGCCATGGAAGTTGTCCGAGGAGGATACGAGCACCAATCCCGCCTGGGAGGATCGGCATCGGGCTTTCCATATCGCCCTCATCGCCGCGTGCGGCTCCTCGATCCTGATCGACATTTGCAAGGACCTGATGGATCAGGCGCAGAGATACCGCTTCATTTCCGTAGCCTCTTCGATACGCTATCGGAATACCCTGGAGGAGCACCGTGGCCTTATGGAGGCCGTGCTCGACCGTAAGACGGATCTGGCCGTCGAACGGCTCGTCGAGCACTATCAGACGACTCTCAGGCACATTGAGGATCAGATTCGGCCCTCGTCAAAGATCAGGCTCGATCCGTCGCCGCTCGACTGAAGGAGCCGAAGGCCTTTCAGGTGTGCATCGCTTTCCAACCCGAAACATCTCGGTTTCACCAACCCACAGGAGCAAAGACGTCTCATGAAGCTGCTGCGCTACGGCCCTCCCGGGCAAGAAAAACCCGGCCTTCTCGAACAGGATGGCAGCATCCGCGACCTCTCCGGGATCGTCCCGGATATTGCCGGCGAAGTGCTTTCATCCGCCGGACTCGAGCGGCTGCGCAGCATCGATCCCGCCACGCTGCCGCGTGTGGAGGGCGATCCGCGCATCGGTCCCTGTGTCGGGCAGGTCGGCAAATTCATCTGCATCGGCCTCAACTATTCCGACCATGCGGCCGAGTCCGGCATGGCCGTGCCGCCAGAGCCGATCATCTTCATGAAGGCGACCAGCGCCATCTGCGGTCCAAATGATGGCATCGAGATTCCGCGCGGGTCCGAGAAGACGGACTGGGAGGTCGAGCTCGGCATCGTGATCGGCACGACCGCCAAGTACGTGGACGAGGCGCAGGCGCTCGATCACGTCGCGGGATACTGCGTCGTCAACGACGTTTCGGAACGCTCCTTCCAGATCGAGCGCTCAGGACAGTGGACCAAGGGCAAGAGCGCAGACACGTTCGGCCCGATCGGCCCCTGGCTCGTGACGCGGGACGAGATCCCTAATCCACAGAATCTGGGCATGTGGCTGGAGGTGGACGGGCAGCGCTATCAGAACGGCAGCACCGAGACCATGGTCTATGGCGCCGCGTTCCTGGTGAGCTATCTGAGCCAATTCATGAGCCTGCAGCCGGGAGACGTGATCGCGACCGGCACTCCTCCCGGCGTCGGCATGGGCATGAAGCCGCCGGTCTATCTGCGCCCCGGCAACCGTGTCCGCCTGGGCATCGAGGGCCTTGGCCAGCAGGAGCAGCTCGTCAGGAGCTGGAACGGGCAAGGCTAGCTTGTTCGGCACATCACCGGGGAGACGGCATCGTTCAGCCGGACCACCTCCCCGGTGAGAGGGCATCGGCAAGGGCCTGTGGGAGATCGAGAGGCGACAATGAGGATTGGCATCATCGGACTGGGTCGCATGGGGGCTGCCCTCGCGACGCGGCTTCAGGGCTGCGGGCACGATCTCGTGGTATGGAACCGCACGCCCGACAAAGGGAAGGCGCTTGTCGAGGCCGGTGCGGCTCCCGGCGAGACGCCGGCTGCGGTCGTCGAACGAACCGAGGCGGTCATTAGCTGCCTTCTGGATGAGACCGCACTGGAAGCGGTCTTTGACGGCGAGCACGGAATTCTGACCGCGGACGTGAAGGGCAAGCTGTTCATCGAGATGAGCACGGTCCAGCCGAGGACCCAGCGAGCCCTGGCGGAGCGGATCACGTCGAAGGGCGGAGCCTATGTGGAATGCCCGGTGAGCGGTTCCACCGGCCCCGCCCGCGAAGGCCGGCTGATCGGCCTGGTCGGCGGAACGCAGGACGATGTGGCTCGAGCGCACCCGATTCTCGAGCAGCTCTGCCGCCGCATCGAACATGCCGGGCCGGTCGGAGCAGGGGCAAGCCTCAAGCTGGCCGTCAACCTGCCGTTGGTGGTCTACTATCAGGCGCTCGGCGAGGCGTATTCCCTCTGCCGCCATCTTGGAATCGACCCGGAGCGGATCGTCGACCTGTTCGCGGACACATCCGGCGGT
>DASRWK010000414.1:0-4569 GCA_035776715.1 Microvirga sp. | reverse complement strand
TGTGGCCACATGTCATCATCGGTATCCTGGAGGTGGGCCTCGCCCTGACGACGCGCACCGTGCCGGATACGGCGGAAACGGAGGTGGGGCGATACAGCTGACCCGGTTCCGCATCATTCGAAAACCGGTTTGGCCGTTCGGCCCTTCTTGATTTCCGAGCGTCGCCCCTTGGCCTCCAGTCTGCGCTTCTTGGAGGCGAGGGTCGGCCTTGTCGGCCGTCTCGGCTTCGGACGCTCCGTGGCCTGACGGATCAGCTCGACGAGGCGGCCGACTGCGTCCTCGCGGTTGCGCTCCTGCGTGCGGAAGCGCTGGGCCGTGATGATCAGCACGCCTTCGTTCGTCAGCCTCTTTCCGGCGATCCGCTCCAGGCGGGCCTTCACATCCTCGGGCAGGGACGGCGAGTTGCGCACGTCGAAGCGCAGCTGGACGGCCGATTCCACCTTGTTGACGTTCTGCCCGCCGGGTCCCGAGGCGCGGATGAAACTCTCCTGAAGTTCGGCTTCATCGAGCGCAATGCTGTTCGTCACCTGGATCATCGGGGCCTCGAGCGGGACAGGACGAGAAAGAAAAAGAAAGTGGAGCGTGGGAGCCTCACGTCCAATGAGGGCTAAACCTGCGCTTGTCGACCTTGGCTTTAGGCCTTAAGCGGCTTGTGCCCCTCCTTTCACCGGGCATGCCCGGTCCCGCAAGCGTCCTCATGTCCGCCGTATTCGCCAGCCTCATCCCGACATTCCTGATCATCGCCACCGGTTGGCTGTGCCGCGCCACGGGTTTCGTGAAAGAGCAGCAATGGGCCGGGCTCGAACGGGTCACGTATGTGATCTTTTTTCCCGCGCTCATCATCGACACGCTGGCCCGCGCGGATCTCGGGTCGGTGCCGGTCCTCGGGGTCGGAGGTGCGCTCGTGGTGTCCATCCTGCTCATGGCGGGCCTCATGCTGCTGCTGCGTCCCCTCCTGGAGCGCTATGCCGGGATCGACGGGCCGAGCTTCACCTCGATCTTTCAGGGCGCCACACGCTGGAACACCTTCGTGGCCCTCTCCGTGGCCGGAAGTCTGTTCGGACAGCGCGGCATCGCCCTGATCGCGGTCGCGATCGCGGCCATGGTGCCGCTTCTGAACCTGCTCGCCGTCTATGTGTTCATCCGCTTCGCAGGCAGGCCCCGCCAGAGCCCCTGGGAAATCCTCCGGTCCTTCACCACGAATCCGTTCATCTGGTCCTGCGCGGTAGGCCTGACGATCAACCTTCTCGCACCGCCCCTACCGCAGCCCGTGACCGCCTATATCGACCTGATGGGGCGGGCCTCCCTCGCGGCAGGGCTTCTGATCGTGGGAGCCGGCCTCGACATCCGGCGGCTTGCCAGGCCCGGGCTGCCCCACGCATTGACCACGGCCTGCAAGCTCGCCCTCATGCCGGTCTTCGCCGTGACCTTCGCCCGTTACAGCGGAGTGAGCGGGGACGACCTGCTCGTCACGATCATCGCCGCTTCCGTTCCTTCGGCAGCGGCCGGCTACGTCCTGGCGCGGCAGATGGGCGGCAATGCCCCCCTCATGGCGGAGATCCTGACCCTGCAAACCCTGCTGGCCCTCGGCTCCATGCCGCTCATGATCTCCCTTCTGGGTTGATTCATCGACGGAAATTTACAACCCAAGGTAGATCAAGCCGCCCTTGCTTGATCATCGGTTGCATTGATAATGGTGCCGACTGAAACAGAGGCACAGCCGCACCCCATGTCGAAAACCCCGCGCCGCGTCCTTCCTGCCCCATCGTCTCACGACCAGGAGCCCGCCGCCCCCGCCCGGAGCATCAACAAGGACGGTATGAGCGCGGTCGAGACGGCGCAGTACATCGCGGAGTTCACGGCGGAGCTGTCCTATCTCGCGCGGCAGACGAGGCTCGATCTGCTGGCCTATCTCCTGGACATGGCCCGGCTCGAAGCCGCCCGGGCCATCCAGGACGGCAAACGGGGATCGTAGGATCAGCGCCCCAGGATCAGGGACACCGCATTGCCGCCGTGGCGCTCCAGGCGCCCAGCCATTTCGAGTTCGAGCAATGTCGTCTGAACGGCACGGATCGACCATCCGGATTGACGCACCAGGTCATCCACCGAGACCGGCGACGGACCGAGGAAGCCAATGAGACCGGCGGCCGGATCCCGGTCGTCGTCCCATCCGGCAGCAGGCGAAACGGAGCCCGTGGGAGCCCGGGGGATCTCCGGGAGATCGAGTTCGTCCCACAACTCCTCCGTATCCAGGAGATGTTGGGATTCCTCCGCGCCCGTCTCGGTCCTGGGCCCAGACGCGATCAGTGGCTCGAGGACGCTCGTGACGTGCTCGACGCCCGCGCAGAGGGTGGCCCCTTCCCGAATGAGATCGTTCGTGCCCTCGGCGCGTGGGTCGAGGGGCGACCCCGGAACCGCGAAGACTTCCCGCCCCTGCTCCAGGGCGAAGCGGGCGGTGATGAGCGAGCCGGAACGGCGCGCCGCCTCCACGATCACGACACCATATGACAGGCCGGAGATGATGCGGTTGCGGCGCGGAAAATCGCGCCCCCGCGGCTCCCAGCCCATGGGCATCTCGGACACGATGGCCCCGCCCCGCTCCACAATGGCGCGGAGGAGAGGCTCGTTCTCGGACGGATAGACCTCGTCCTGGCCGCCTGCGAGCACCGCGACGGTGCCGGTGTCCAAGGTCGCCCTGTGCGCTCTTGTATCGATACCGCGCGCGAGCCCCGAGACGACGACGTAGCCCGCCTCGCCCAGCTGCCGCGACAGGCGCTCGGCGAAGGCGAGCCCCGAGGCCGACGCATTGCGGGACCCCACCATGCCGACGCAGGGTCTGGAGAGCACTTCAGCGGAGCCGCGCACGGCGATCAGCGGCGGCGCCGTGTCGACGGCCTGCAGGGTCTTCGGGTAGTCCGGCTCGCCCATGGCGATGAAGCGTACGCCCAGGCGCGCGGCGGCCGCCATCTCCTTCTCGGCTTCCGCCCGGCTCGTCACTTTCAGCGTCGGGCGTCCGCTGCGCCGTGCGAGATCGGGCAGGGCTTCGAGGGCCGCGGCTGCGCCGCCGTACCGGTTGATCAGCGTGCGGAACGTGCGGGGGCCCACGCTCTCCGACCGGATCAGCCGGAGCCAGTCGAGGCGCTGCTCATCCGTCAGGTTCACGGCCTCAGCCCTTCTGGCCGATCTTGCCCTCGGTTCCGGCAAGCAGGCGGCTGATGTTCTCGCTGTGCTTCCACCAGAGCAGCGCCACGAGGATCACCGCCATGGCGGCCATGGCCGGCTCGTTCAGGAGCCAGAGGGCGACCGGTGTCGCGGCGCTGGCGACCAGGGCGGACAGCGAGGAATAGCGCGACGCGAAGGCGACGCCCAGCCAGATTGCCGCGAAGATCAGCGCAACGATCCAGTTCAGGCCGATCAGCACGCCGATGAAGGTGGCGACGCCCTTGCCGCCTTTGAACTTGAGCCATACCGGATACAGATGGCCGAGAAAGGCGCCGAGGGCGGCGAGCGTCGCGAATTGCTCGCCCCAGCGCGCGGCGATCAGCACGGCGGCCGTTCCCTTGAGGGCATCGCCCAGCAGGGTCGCGGCGGCAAGCCCCTTGCGGCCGGTGCGCAGAACGTTGGTGGCCCCGATGTTGCCGGAACCGACCTTGCGGATGTCCCCCAGTCCCGCCATGCGGGTGAAGATCACCCCGAAGGGAATCGAACCCAGGAAATAGCCGAAGGCCAGGGCCCCGAGCAGGTACAGCATGTTCATTTCGTCGGGCATTCGCTTCTCGTCACGTCGAGCGTCGGTCGAACACGATCCTGCCCGCAACCATCGTGATCGTCACCTGTCCTTCCAGACGGGCTTCGTCGAAGGGTGAGTTCTTGGACAGGGATTTCAGGTCCCGCTTGTCGAGCACGTAGGGTGCATCGGGATCGAACACGATCAGGTCGGCTGGAGCGCCGATCTTCAGCCTCCCGGACGGCAGCCCCAGGATTTCCGCGGGTTTCGTGGTTATGGCGCGCAGGAGCCTGGGCAGGGAAATGCGGTCCGCATGCACGAGGCGGAGCGCCGCCGAGAGCAGCGTCTCGAGCCCCACGGCTCCGTTCGCGGCCTCGGCGAAAGGCAGGCGCTTGTTCTCGACATCCTGTGGATTGTGGTCCGAGACGATCACGTCGATGGTGCCGTCGGCCAAGGCCGCGATCATCGCCTGCCGGTCGTCCTCGTGCCGCAGGGGCGGCGAGAGCTTCAGGAAGGTGCGGTAATCGCCGATGTCGTTCTCGTTGAGAGAAAGGTGATTGATGGAGACGCCGCAGGTCACCGGCAATCCCCTCGCCTTCGCGGCCTGAACGATCTCCGCCGAATCGGCCGTCGAGATCATGGCCGCGTGATAGCGCGCGCCGGTGAGGCGCACGAGGCGCACGTCGCGCTCGAGCATGATCGTCTCGGCCTCGCGCGGAATGCCGGGAAGCCCGAGGCGGGAGGAGAACTCGCCCTCGTTCATCACGCCCTGACCCACAAGGTCGGGATCTTCCACGTGGTGGACGATCAGGGCGTCGAAATCGCGGGCGTAGGTCAGCGCC
>DASRWK010000413.1:0-10937 GCA_035776715.1 Microvirga sp. | reverse complement strand
TTGCGCGGATTGCGGGGGTTCGGGCGCAGGAACTCGACGGGCACCTTCCTGGCGCCACCCTTGCTGGTCTGGATGGAGCCGATTTCGTCACCGACCTCTCCGATCAGCGCGGCCAAGCCCCGGCCCAGCGACTTCATTTCTTTCGCCATTGTTCGTCTCAACTCTCGTTACGCCGCGCGCAGGGCGCGCTCGCGCTGAATGATTTCGGATGCCAAACGGAGGTAAGCCTGGGAACCGGTGCACTTGATGTCGTAGAGCAGCACCGGCTTGCCATGAGACGGGGCCTCGGACACGCGCACGTTCCGCGGGATCATGGTCTCGTAGACCTTGTCGCCCATGAACTCGCGCACATCCGCCACCACCTGCCCCGACAGGTTGTTGCGCGGGTCGAACATGGTGAGCACCACGCCGTGAATCGTCAGATCCGGATTGAGCGCCGAACGGACCTGTTCCACCGTCTTGAGCAATTGGCTGAGACCCTCCAGAGCGAAGAATTCGCATTGAAGCGGGACCAGAACGGCGTCTGATGCAGTCAAGGCGTTGATGGTCAGAAGATTGAGTGACGGCGGGCAATCGATCAAGATATAGGTAAAAGTTTCGCTTACCTCTTCGTCTCCCAAGCTGCGGATTGCTGCGCGGAGACGATGAGCGCGGTTCCGCTCGTTTGCGATTTCCAACTCGATCCCCAGGAGGTCGAGCGTCGAGGGTGCGAGCCACAAGCCCGGCACCACGGTTTCCGTGATGCTCTCGGAAAGCGACGCCTCACCGGCCAGGACGTGATAGGTCGAGACCTGGCGGCTCTTGCGGTCGATGCCTAGGCCTGTCGAAGCATTGCCCTGCGGGTCGAGGTCGATGATGAGCACCTTCTCCCCGATGGCCGCCAAAGCCGTACCGAGATTGATGGCTGTCGTCGTCTTGCCGACGCCACCCTTCTGGTTGGCGACCACGAGAACGCGCGGTTTCACACCACGCGCTCCGTCCTGGGATTCGCTGAGGTCGGTCATCATGTCAGGCTCTCGATGGAGGTTATGCGAAGGATCCTGGCCTCGGAATCGGTGCGGCTTGGCAGGATGTCTGCCTTGAATGTCCACCTTTTCCGGGCCTCGGTCAATTCGGACTCGGCATCGCGCCCCTTAGGGAAGAGGCCGGTCGTCCCCGTTTTCAACATGGGTTCTGTCCATTCCAGCAACTGCGTCAGCGAAGCCAGGGCGCGGGCGGAAACCACATCGGCTTTGCCCACGAAGCCGGGAATGACAGCCTCCAGCCGCGCTTCGTGCACGACCGCCGAAGCTCCGGTGAGGCGGACGATCTGGCGCAGGAAAGCGCATTTGCGGGAATTGCTCTCGACGAGGTGAACCGTCAGCCCCCTCTCCTGCCCCGCGATGGCGAGCACGACGCCTGGGAAACCGGCGCCGGAGCCGAGATCCACCCAGGTCCTGGCCTCGGGAGCGAGGTTCAGAAGCTGGAGGGAATCGACGATATGCCGCTCCCAGATCCGGTCGAGCGTCGCCGGGCCGACGAGATTCTTGATGGCTTGCCAACGACGCAATTCGCGCTCGAGAAGCTCCAGCTTCTCCAGCGTTTCACGTGAAACATTCAGGTCGGCACCGGCCGAGGCGGGAGCACTCATGACGCCACCGGTTCGAAGGACCGCTCACCGCGAGAGGAGGCTTTCTTTGCGTGGGCAGCCAGAAGCGTCAGGGCAGCAGGCGTAATTCCCTCGATCCGTGCGGCCTGACCGAGGGTCTTCGGGCGAACCAGGTCGAGCTTCGCCTTGATCTCGTTCGACAGGCCCGGAAGGCCACGGAAGTCCAGCGTCTCCTCCAGCACGATGCTTTCGTCCCGGCGATACGCGGCAATATCGGCCTGCTGCCGGTCGAGATACACCGCGTAGGTGGCGTCCGTTTCGAGCCGCTCCCGTACCTGAGGCGATACCGAAGAGAGGTCCGGCCAGGCTCTGGCAAGATCGTCCCAGCCGATCGCCGGATAGGACAGAAGCTGATAGGCGCTGCGGCGAATGCCGTCCTGATTGAGGCTGAGGCCATGGCGCGCCGCTTCCTGCGGCGTGAGGCTCAAGGATTGGAGCCGCTCGCGCACGCTGCGGATGTCCTCCTGCGTCTCACGGAAATGCGCCGCACGCCTCGCCCCGACGCAGCCGATCTCCAGGCCTTTGCCGGTCAGGCGCTCGTCCACATTGTCGATCCGCAGGCTCAGGCGATATTCCGATCGGGAGGTGAACATCCGGTAGGGCTCGCTCACCCCGCGGGTAATCAGATCGTCGATCAGGACGCCGATGTAGGACTCGGCCCGGTCGAAGACCACATTCTCCTGCCCCGCCGCGCGGCGGGCGGCATTGATGCCAGCCACCAGGCCCTGAGCGCCCGCTTCCTCGTAACCCGTGGTGCCGTTGATCTGGCCTGCCAGGAACAGGCCCTTTACGGCCTTGGTCTCGAGCCCGGCCGTCAGGTTTCGCGGGTCCACGTAATCGTACTCGATGGCATAGGCGGGCTGGAGCATCCGTACCTTCTCCAGACCCGGAACATGCTTCAGGAACTCCAGCTGCACGTCCTCCGGCAGGGAAGTCGAAATGCCGTTCGGATAGACCTTGATGTCGTCCAGGCCTTCCGGCTCCAGGAAGATCTGGTGCCCGTCGCGATCGCCGAAGCGCACCACCTTGTCCTCGATGGAAGGGCAATAGCGCGGGCCTGTGCCCTGGATGTCACCGGAATACATGGCCGAGCGATGCAGATTGGCCCGGATCAACTCGTGCACCCTGGCCGTGGTGCGGGTGATGCCGCACTCGATCTGAGGTGTCGTGATCCTGTCCGTCAGCAGGGAGAACGGCACCGGATCGTCATCCGCCGCCTGCTTGTCCACGCCCGCCCAGTCGATGGTCCGCCCGTCGAGCCGCGGCGGCGTGCCGGTCTTCAGCCGGCCCAGGGTGAAGCCCAGTCGGGCAAAGGTCTTCGGGAGGCCGAGCGAGGGACGCTCGCCCATGCGGCCCGCCGGAATCTTCTTCTCGCCGATATGAATGAGACCTGACAGGAAGGTGCCGGTGGTGATGACCACGGCGCCGGCCCTGAGCTGCCGCCCGTCGCTCAGCAGGAGACCCGTCACGTGCCCGTCCTGCGCGAGGAGATCGTCCGCCTCCCCTTCCACGATGGTGAGGTTCCGGGTCTGGAGCAGCTCGGCCTGCATGGCCTGGGCGTAGAGCTTCCGGTCGGCCTGGGTCCGGGGCCCACGCACGGCAGGACCCTTGCGGCGGTTCAGGAGCCGGAACTGAATCCCGGCCCTGTCGGCGATGCGGCCCATGACTCCGTCGAGGGCATCGATCTCGCGGACCAGGTGGCCCTTGCCGAGGCCGCCGATGGCCGGGTTGCAGGACATGGCGCCGATGGTTGAGAGCTTGTGGGTCACGAGGGCCGTGCGCGCGCCCATGCGGGCCGAAGCGGCTGCCGCCTCGGCGCCCGCATGGCCGCCACCGACCACGACGACATCGAACATCTCAGGGGAAGAGATCTGACTCACGGAATTCTCCATGCCTGGGGTCTAAGACCTCGCGGCGAAGAGGTCAAAAGGGCAAAATGTTCCACGTGAAACATCCGCCCGACTCGCCGCTTCTGCACACGATTCCCACAGGCTGTGCAGAAAGGATTCACCACCATTCAGGCGATTCGTGAACAGGGCTTCGGCGGAGGCGCACAGATTCGCTCGACGGTAAACAAGGGGGCTATTTGCCGATGCAGAAGCTGGAAAACAGCCGATCCAGCACGTCCTCCACATCGACCCGGCCGGAAATCTCACCGACGGCCCGGGAGGCGAGACGCACTTCCTCCGCGGCCAGCTCCAGCGGGCCTCCGGTTGCCAACAGCTCCCGCCCCGCCACGAGAGAATCGTGCGCCCGTTCCAGCGCCCGGCGGTGACGCTCCCGGGTGAGCAGGGCGTCCCCCTGGCCCAGGGCAGCCTCCGCCTCATGCTCGAGCGCGGCGATCAGCTCCGTGAGCCCCTCCCCCGTCGAGGCGGAGATCAGAAGGTCGCAATCGTGACGGTTCCGGCTCACATCCGCCTTGGTGCCGACCCTGAGAAGCCGCCGGGCGGGCGGGGGGGTCGTCTCCTCGTCCCCGGGCGGCACGAGCCAGAGCACGAGATCCGCATCCTGGGCGCGGGCGCGGGCGCGGGAGACCCCCTCCTGCTCGATTGCGTCGCCGCTCTCCCGCAGGCCCGCCGTATCCACGATGACGACCGGCAGGCCGCCCAGGTCGCAATGCACCTCGATGATGTCGCGGGTCGTTCCAGCGATGGGAGAGACGATCGCCACATCCCTTCGGGCCAGGGCGTTGAGCAGGGTCGATTTGCCAGCGTTCGGAGGACCGGCCAGGACAACGGTGAGGCCCTCGCGCAGGCGCTCTCCGCTGCGGTTCGCAAGTGCCCGCCCGATCTCCCCGTGGAGCCGATCGAGTCTGTGCAGGATATCGGCCTCCAGATCTTCCGGCACGTCCCCTTCGTCCGAGAAATCGAGGCTCGCCTCGAGGAGAGCGAGCGCCTGAAGGATCTCCTCGCGCCACCGCTCGGCCGTATCGCCGAGACGGCCTTCGAGCTGGAGCATGGCCTGCCGCCGCTGGGCCTCGGTCTCCGCGTCGATCACGTCCGCGAGGCCTTCGACCTGGGACAGGTCCATCCGCCCGTTGAGAAAGGCCCGGCGGGTGAATTCCCCTGCTTCCGCCGGGCGGCAATCCGGGATCGCGCCGAGGGCCTTCAGCACCGCCGCCCGCGTGGCGAGGCCCCCATGGATGTGAAGTTCCGCCTGATCCTCGCCCGTGAAGCTGCGCGGCCCCGGCATCCAGAGAACCAGCGCCTGATCGAGGGGCTCGCCGGAGCCGGGCTCCCGCAGGATCCGCACGGCCGCGCGGCGCGGCTCGGGCACGCTGCCGGCGAGCGTCTCGAGGATCGTCCAGCTCTGCGGCCCGCTGATCCGGACGATACACACGGCCGCGCGACCATGGCCGGAGGCGGTGGCGAAGATGGTGTCATCCGAACGCATGGGCATAAACCTTTTTGGACCTCTTCCGGGATCGGGCCATTATGATGATGAAGGCTTAACGCGAAGCGGAGCCGGGATCGGTTCCGGTCCGAAGCGATCGAGCCGCCTCGCATGAGCCGAACCCTTCCGGAGCAGGATCCATGAACCGCCTCGCGCATGCCAGTTCACCCTATCTCCTGCAGCACAAGGACAATCCTGTCCATTGGTGGGAATGGGGACCGGACGCCCTGGCCGAGGCGAGAAGGCTGAACAGGCCCGTTCTCGTCTCCATCGGCTATGCCGCGTGCCATTGGTGCCACGTGATGGCCCACGAGAGCTTCGAGGACCCGGACGTGGCCGCCGTCATGAACGAGCTCTACGTGAACATCAAGGTCGACCGGGAGGAGCGCCCGGATGTGGACCATGTCTATATGAGCGCCCTGCACCTTCTCGGCGAACAGGGCGGCTGGCCGCTCACCATGTTCCTGACCCCGCAGGGTGAGCCGTTCTGGGGCGGCACCTATTTCCCGAAGGAGCCGCGTTTCGGACGCCCCGGCTTCGTCCAGGTGCTCAAGGAGGTCAGCCGCCTCTATCACGCGGAGCCGGAGCGCATCCTCAAGAACCGGGATGCGCTGAAGGCCCATCTGTCGAGGGGCGCGGAATCCGATGGCGGCGTGCTCGGCCTCACCGATCTCGATCGCATGGGCCTGCGCCTCGCGGAGCTGATCGACAACGAGCATGGAGGTCTTCGGGGCGCTCCGAAATTCCCCAACCCCTCGATCCTCGAATATCTGTTCCGCTATGCCCGCCGCGCCGGGGACGAGGACGCGCGCCGGCGCTTTCTCCTCACCCTGGAACGGATGGCCCTCGGCGGCATCCGCGACCACCTCGGCGGCGGCTTCGCCCGCTACTCGGTGGACGAGCGCTGGCTCGTGCCGCATTTCGAGAAGATGCTCTACGACAATGCGCAGCTCCTGGAGCTCTACGCCCTGGCCTATGCCGAGACCGGCCGCGCATTGTTCAAGGACGCCGCGGAGGGGATCGTCACCTGGCTCGAACGGGAGATGGTCACGCCCGAGGGCGCCTTCGCGTCCAGCCTGGATGCGGATTCGGAAGGAGAGGAAGGCCGCTTCTATGTCTGGAGCCTGTCCGAGATCCGCGAGGTCCTGGGCGAGGAGGACGCCGCCTTCTTCGCCAGGGTCTACGACATCACGGATGAGGGAAACTTCGAGGGAAGCAACATCCCGAACCGGCTGATCACCGGAGAGGCCCCTCCCCCGGTGGAGGAGCGGCTCGCCGCCATGCGGGCCAAGCTCCTCGAACGCAGGTCCATCCGCGTCAGGCCCGGACTCGACGACAAGGTTCTGGCCGATTGGAACGGCCTGATGATCGCAAGCCTCGCGCGCGCCGCTCCCCTCCTCGACCGGCCGGAATGGGTCGGGCTGGCGGAGCGCGCCTATCGTTTCGTCAGCAAGGAGATGAGCCGGAACGGGCAGCTCGGGCATTCCTGGCGCGGCGGCTCGCTCATCTTCCCCGGCTTCGCGCTCGATCACGCGGCCATGATGCGCGCGGCCCTTGCGCTCCACGAGCCCACGGGCGAGACCTCCTATCTGCGCGATGCCGAAACCTGGCGGGACGTGCTGCTCGATGCGTTCACGATGGAGGAGACGAGGTGCCTCGCCATGACGGCCCGCAGCGCCGACCCGCTCGTCATCCGCCCGCAACCGACCCATGACGAAGCGGTGCCCAACGCGAACGGCGTATTCGCGGAAGCGCTCGTGCGGCTGGCTCAGCTAACGGGAACCCAGGCCGATCACCAGCGCGCCGGAGATATCCTCACGCATCTCGTCGGCGTAGCCCGCTCCTCCCCGCTCGGCCATACTTCGATCCTCAATGCCCTCGACCTGCACCTGAAGGGCGTCAGCATTCTCGTCACGGGAAGCCAGGCGGAGCCGCTCCATGAGGCGGCCTTGCGCGTGCCCTACCCCGACCGGAGCGTGCGGCTGCTCCGTCCGGGCGAAGCTCTCGACGAGAACCATCCGGCCAAAGCCCTCGCCTTCTCCAGTCCGGAAGCGCAGGCGCTCGTCTGCGCCGGCACGCGCTGCTCGCTCCCGGTCACCTCGCCGGAAGCGCTGTCGGACCGGGTCGGGGAGATGATGGCGGGCGATTCGTCGGCCTGAAGGGCAACGGCCTTCAGCGATCCCCCTTCGAAGCGGATATTTCCCGCTCGAGATGCGTGAGCGGCAGGGGAGCGTCCGCTTTCACCTGGGTGAGGGCGAAGTTCGAGCGAATGTCGCCGACCATGGGCAATGTCAGGAGTCTCTCGGTCAGGAGGCGCTCATAGGCTTTCAGGTTCGCCACAGCGATCTCGACGATGAAATCGGCGCTGCCGGAAACCATGTGGCAGGCCACCACCTCCGGCAGCGCCGCCAGGGCCTCGCGGAGCGCCGTGGCGTTCTCGCGGGAATGCTTCTCCACCTTGATGTCCACGAAGACCGTCAAGCCGAGCCCGACCGATTCCCGATCGAGGACGGCGCGATAGGTCCGGATGAATCCGTCGCGCTCCAGGCGGCGGACCCGCCGCAGACAGGGCGAAGGCGAAAGGCCGACCTGATCGGCCAATTCCTGATTGGTGAGCCGTCCATCGGCCTGCAGGGCCCTCAGGATCCGCAGGTCGATGGCGTCGAGATCGAGATTTGGCATGAAGTCACCGTTCCTGGGACCCGTACGCAATTTCCTGCCAATAATGGAGCATGTTCGAGGCGAAGTTCGCAAGGACATATCCCAGCCGGACAGGGCATGCTGGAGATCATCCATGGAGCTTCCCCATGCCACAGGTTTCCTCCGCCGTGCCGCGCCCAACCGTGCGACCTCTCCTCGTCGGCTGGCTTGCGGCCCTCGCCACCGTCACGATCTGGGCCTTCTGGATCGTCGGCACCCGCCATGCCGTGACGAATGATCTGCCCCCTGCCGCAATCGGCCTCCTGCGGTTCGGAGTGCCGGCTCTTCTGCTCGCTCCCATCTCCTGGCGCACCGGCCTGTTTCCGAAGGAACTGACGTTCCTGAAAGGGCTCGGCCTCCTGGCCTCGGGCGCACCCTTCTTCCTGGTGGTGGCCTTGGGAATGCAATTCGCCCCGGCGGCGGAGATCGGTCCGCTCCTCCCCGGCACCATGCCGCTCTTCGTCGCCCTGATCGGCCGGCTCGTCTTCCGCGAGCGCCTGGAGCGCGTCCGGGCCCTCGGTTTCGTGCTGGTTCTGACGGGCGTCCTCTGCATCGGCGGATACGGCCTGCTCGTCTCCGGCAGCGGCACATGGCGCGGGCATCTGCTGCTGCTGGCTGGAGCCTGCCTTTGGGGAATCTACACCCATGCCTATCGCCGCAGCGGGTTGTCCGCCCTGCAGGCCGCGGCCGTCATCGGCCTCTGGTCCTTCCTGATCCTGATCCCGTTCGGAGCTCCTCCCCTGCTCGCAGCCGTCGAGGACGGGCTCGGCAGGGCCGTCATCGGGCAGGCCCTCCTCCAGGGATTCCTTTCGGGCATCGTCGGGATCGTGTTCTACGGCATCGCCGTCGACCGGCTCGGAGCCGCCCGGGCAGCGGCTTTCTCGCCTCTGTCCATCGTGCTGGCGGCTCTCATCGGGATTCCGGCTCTGGGCGAGGTGCCCGGCCCGGCCGCCGCCGCGGGAATCCTTCTGGCGACCCTGGGCGTTGTGCTGGCGAGCGGCATTCTCCGCCCATCCTCATGAGGCGGCGCAGAATACAGGAGAGCCGATGTTCCTTTTCTTCTCGAACCGGCTGGGATGCGCAGGCTCGATCCTGATCTCCGCCGCCATCACCCTGCTCATCCTGTTCCTGATGGGTGTGATCTAAAGGGCCGTGCGGAAACATGGACCCGGTTTTCACTGACGTGGTCCTTTGGGTCCACCCCGAACGATGCGTCGATCAATGACGTGAGCATCGGACGAAAAACCCCACCCTCTCGCCTGAGAGGATGGGGTCATGATCGAAGCCGGAGGGACAGGCGGTCAGGTGTTCATCGAGTCGAAGAAATCCTGGTTCGACTTGGTCTGGCGGAGCTTGTCGAGCAGGAACTCGATGGCGTCCACGGTGCCCATCGGGTTGAGGATCCGGCGCAGCACATACATCTTCTTCAGCGTGTCGGATGGAACCAGCAGCTCCTCCTTGCGGGTGCCCGAGCGTGTGATGTCGATGGCCGGGAAGGTGCGCTTGTCGGCAACCTTGCGGTCGAGGATGATTTCCGAGTTGCCGGTGCCCTTGAACTCTTCGAAGATCACTTCGTCCATGCGCGAGCCGGTATCGATCAGCGCCGTGGCGATGATCGTAAGGGAACCGCCCTCCTCGATATTGCGCGCGGCGCCGAAGAAGCGCTTCGGGCGTTGCAGGGCGTTGGCGTCCACACCGCCGGTGAGCACCTTGCCGGAGGACGGCACCACCGTGTTGTAGGCGCGGCCCAGACGCGTGATCGAATCGAGCAGGATGACCACGTCGCGGCCATGCTCCACGAGGCGCTTGGCCTTCTCGATCACCATCTCGGCAACCTGAACGTGACGGGTGGCCGGCTCGTCGAAGGTGGAGGCCACGACCTCGCCCTTCACGGAGCGCTGCATGTCGGTCACTTCCTCCGGGCGCTCGTCGATGAGCAGCACGATGAGATAGCACTCCGGATGATTCGTCGTGATCGACTGCGCCACGTTCTGCATCAGCACCGTCTTGCCGGTGCGCGGCGGGGCGACGATGAGCGCGCGCTGGCCCTTGCCGATGGGCGAGACGATGTCGATGATGCGCGGCGAGAAATCCTTGCGCGTCGGATCGTCGATCTCGAGCTTGAAGCGCTCCGTAGGGAAGAGCGGCGTCAGGTTGTCGAAATGAACCTTGTGCCGGATCTTCTCGGGATCCTCGAAATTGATCGTGTTTACTTTAAGCAAGGCGAAATAGCGCTCGCCCTCCTTCGGGCCCCGGATCGGGCCGTCAACCGTATCGCCCGTGCGCAGGCCGAAGCGGCGGATCTGGGACGGCGAGACATAGATGTCGTCTGGTCCCGGCAGGTAGTTCGAATCGGCCGAGCGGAGGAAGCCGAAACCGTCCTGCAGCACCTCGACCACGCCCGCGCCGATGATCTCGACCTCGCGCGCCGCAAGCTGCTTGAGGATGGCGAACATGAGCTCCTGCTTGCGCATGGTGCTCGCGTTCTCGACCTCGAGCTCCTCGGCGAAGGCAATGAGTTCGGTAGGGGACTTGGACTTGAGATCTTGAAGTTTGATTTCCCTCATCGGGGAACACTCTCGGGGTAAATGCGCGGATGACAAAGCTGCGCAGGGGAGATCAGGGGAATGGTCGACAGGGCCGCCCAGTTCACGAGGGTGACTTGAGAGAGCCCTGTGGGGCCCGTGCAGCGCAACCTGTCTTTTATGGAAGAGGATTTCTTTATAACCGCGTTCGCGGATGATCTCAAGTCCCGTTTGAATAACCCTTTCGAGAGGGGGATCCCCGGACCACGACGGCCGATCCGGGGATGAGCCTGCGGGTCAGAACGGCTTCACGATCACGAGAATCACGATGCCGATCATCAGCACCGTCGGCACCTCGTTGAGGATGCGGTAGTATTTTGCCGGGCGCGTGTTCTTGTCGGCGGCGAAGTCCTTCAGGCGGCGCACGTAGACTCCGTGCAGACCGGAGAGGATCAGCACGAGGGCGACCTTCCCATGGAGCCATCCGGAGGTGTACCAGCCTCCGTCCCAGACGAGGTAGAGGCCCAGGACCCAGGTGACGGTCATCGCCGGGTTGATGATCGCCTTCAGAAGCCGCCGTTCCATGATCTTGAAGGTCTCGGACTGGATCGAGCCCTTCGGCGCCTCGCAGTGATAGACGAAGAGGCGCGGCAGATAGAGCATGCCCGCCA
>DASRWK010000412.1:0-9066 GCA_035776715.1 Microvirga sp. | reverse complement strand
CGTGTGGATACGAGCGCTCAAGATACCCGATACGGATAACGCGCCGGAAGCAAATTGGTTTGTAGGATGGAACTCCAAAACACGTCAGGCCTCGGCGGTTTTGCCATATGAGGCGAAGTGTCCATGGAGGGACCCTTGTGTTGGCGGAGCCGAAGGCTAGTTCAGGTAGCATCAGTTGACACCGCCCGCCTCCGCACCGCATTCCCATGAGAATCCGCAAAACCCGCAATGTCTCGCTTACTCCGGATCTTGAGGGGCTCGTCGACTGCGAGGTCGTGCACCCCGCTCTCTGGCTCCTCGATGAACAGGAGCGGCGGGGGGGCGGGGAGCTGAAATCCAATCAGAGGGACACCGATGCTCGATAGGCGGGCTGGCGGCGCGGCGCTCGCAAGGCCCGATTTCCTCTCCGGCGGCGAGATGGGTGCGCGGATGCGTGCGCACGACTGGTCCACCTCGCCTTTGGGGGAGCCAGAAACCTGGCCGCACTCCCTGCGCACGCTCGTTCGCCTGATGCTCAATGCCAAGCAAGCCATGTTCATCGCCTGGGGGCCCGAGCTAGCCTTCCTCTACAACGACGACTATGTGCCGATCTTCGGTGCCAAGCACCCTCACGCGCTGGGTCTTCCCTTCGCGGAGGTGTGGTCGGACATCTGGAAACAGATCACGCCTCTGGTGGACAGCACTCTGTCCGGTAACGGGGTCTGGCAGGAGGATCTGCTCATTCCCATGGAGCGGAACGGTTATCGCGAGGATACCTGGTTCAGCTTCTCCTACAATCCTGTCTGGGATGACAGCGGCGCCATCGCCGGGATGTTCTGCGCCTGCACGGAAACGACGGACAAGGTGCTCGCCGAGCGACGGGTCGCCAATGAGCGCGAGCGTCTGCGCGAGCTGTTCCGCCAGGCGCCCGGTTTCATGGCCATGCTCACCGGTCCCCAGCACATCTTCGAAATGGTCAATGCCTCCTATTACCAGTTGGTGGGCCATCGCGACATTCTCGGCCGACCGGCGCTGGAGGCCTTGCCCGAGGTGGCCGAGCAGGGCTTCAAGGAAATTCTCGACACCGTCTACACGACCGGCGAGGCATTCGTCGGCAACGGGATTCCGATCATGCTCCAGCGCGAGCCGCACGGGAAGCCCGAGCGGCGCTTCGTCGACTTCGTCTACCAGCCGATCCGGGACAGTCACGGCCGCATCTTCGGCATCTTCGCCGAAGGCAATGACGTGACCGAAGCCAAGCTAGCCGAGGAGGGGCTGCGGGCCAGCGAGGCTCGGATCAGGGGCATCCTGGAAGGCATGACAGAGGGTTTCCTCCTTCTCGATCAGGACTTCCGGGTTCTTCAGATTAATGGCGAGGGGCTGAGGATCGATGGCCGCCCGGAGAGCGAGATCGTGGGCCTCACCCACTGGGAGGCTTGGCCCGCCTCGCCTGGGACTCCGGTCGAGGAGGCCTACCGCAGGGCCATGACGGAGCGGGTTCCGGTTACCCTTGAGCATCATTATGCCTTCGATGGGCGCGGGGTCTGGCTGGAACTGCGCATATTTCCGGTCGATAGCGGTGGTGTTGCCGCCTTCTTCCGCGATGTCACCGAACGCCGGCAGGCCGCGGAGGCCCTGAGCGCCAGCGAAGCTCGGCTGAAGGCCGTGCTGGAAAACGTGCCGGTCGGGATCATCATCACCGAAGCCCCCTCAGGCCGTGTGGTGACGGGCAATCCACATGCGGAGCGCATATTCCGCCATCCGATCTACCCGACCCCCGACCTCGATGCCTACGAGCAGTGGAGGCTCCATCATCCTGACGGGAGACCGGCCCGGCCGCACGAATATCCCGTTGCCCGAGCGCTCCTGACCGGAGAGGCTACGGAGCCCGAGGAGTACCTGTACCAGCGCGGTGACGGGACGATGACCTGGATGAGGCTTGCGGCGGCACCCATCCGCAACGACGAGGGGGAGGTGGTCGCCAGTGTCGTGGCGGTGGTGGATATCGACCAGGAGAAGAAGGCCGAGGAGCACCAGGGGCTCCTGATCAACGAGCTGAACCACCGGGTGAAGAACACGCTGGCCACCGTGCAGTCCATCGCCTCCCAGACACTTCGCAATGCCGACACGATGGAAGACGCCCGGTCTGCTCTGGAGGCGCGTCTCTTTGCTCTGTCGCGGGCTCACGATGTGCTGACCCAGGAGAACTGGGAGAGCGCCAATCTCCGGGATGTTGTACGGGAAGCCATGGCACCCTTCCGCCACGAGCGGGAGAAGCGGCTGCATATGACGGGGCCGGATGTCAGGATCGCCCCACGCGTGGCTCTGGCCATCGCCATGGCCTTGCAGGAACTGGCGACAAATGCCGTCAAATACGGCGCTCTCTCCAACACCACCGGGGAGGTGAACGTTCAATGGAAGCTCGCCGGAAAGGATGAGCTGCGCCTGCACTTGGTCTGGACCGAGGTGGGAGGGCCACCTGTCGAGCAGCCGCGCCGGAGAGGCTTCGGCACCCGTCTCATCGAACGCAGCTTGGCTCACGATCTGAATGGTCGCGCCGAGATCAGCTTCACCCCGACCGGAGTCGTCTGCACGGTCGATGCTCCACTTTCCGAGGTCGCGGCAGGCTAGGCGATCGCCCCGGGACTGGCGAGATCGTTCGCCGTCAAGGCTCTCTCCTCGAGGCGGGGGAGCATCCGCTCCGGGAGCGTACCCCCATCGCGACCGGGCGCCTCCTCGCACAAGGCGCTGTCAAGATGGGAACATTGGACCGATCCCAGCGGTGCAAGCGCACATTTCACTCCGATGCTCCAGATTAACGAAATAACGAGAATTCTCAGGCAATGCTGCCGGAGATCGTCCCGAAAGCCGAGTCGAACTCCGTAGTGTCAGCCTATTTGATCCTTATCCTCAGCATCGTTGCAGCGGCTGCCGCAGTGTTCGGCGCGGCCCTCCTTTTCGTGCGTGGGTACGGCGACGATCTCGCGAGAGCGGAGAGTGATCTGACGAGCCTCGCACTTGCTCTTCAGGAGCGGACGGACGAGGCTCTCCAATCCGTCGAGGCCGTTCTGCGCGACGTGGCCGGCAGAATTCCGCAGGCCTGCCTCAATGCGAACGAGTTCGATGCCTTCGCCGCGTCCCAAGCCACGAAGGCCGTGTTGGTAGGCGCAGCCCATTCCCTTTCCCAGATCGTCCGCATCGATCTCGTCAATGCCCGGGGGCGGATAGTCGGTACATCGAATCCACAGCCCGTCTCCGAATCGATCTATCTGACAGACACATCCTACTATGCGGCTCTCTCGACTGATGCGTCGCTGATACTGTCCCTCGGCGAACCCAGAAGGATCCAAGCAACCGGCAGAAAGATCCTCCCCCTCGCTCGGAAGATCAAAGACGCCGAAGGGAACTTCCTCGGCGTCGTCGTATCCACGATAGACCTCAGTCACTTCCAGAAAATCTACGAGGAGCATCTGAAGACGCGCTCGCTCGCGATTACGCTCTATCGGCGCGACGGCATCATTCTTGCCCATAGCCCGAATTCCGAAAGCGCAATCGGGCGTAGAATATGGACTCCCAACACTCCTCTGCAGCGGATGATCGCCAGGCACAGCCCGACGCTCATACGTGACGTGAGCTGGATCGACAGGAAAGAGCGATTGGTCGCTCTTCATCCTCTCGCCAATTATCCAGGCGGCATAGCGGTCAGCAGAACCGTAGCGGAGCTGATGGCCGGGCGGCGTCTCGAGGCTCGTCTGATCAGGTTCGTCGCCTACCTCATGGACATCGGAATCACTACGACGAGCCTGCTCGGTTTGAAGCACGTCAAAACCGGTATTCTCCGGGCTGCGAGCGAGCGCTACCTGTCGCGGCACGATATCCTGACCAAGCTGCCCAACAGGCTGCTCTTCATCGAGGAACTGAAGCGGACATTCCTGACGTCTCAAAGGTCCGGAGCGAATTTCGCGCTGCACCTTCTCGATCTCGACCGGTTCAAGGACATCAACGACAATCACGGACATTCGGCGGGAGACGAGGTCATCCAAATCGTCGCGCGACGCCTGCGGGAGCGTCTGAGAAAGAGCGATTTCATCGCTCGCATCGGCGGTGACGAGTTTGCCGTTATTCAAAGGCCGATCGGAACCCGGCAGCAGGTCATGGATCTGGTCATGGCCCTTCAGGCCGCCATGAAGGTTCCGTGCACAGTCAACAACAGGGAGGTCGAAGTCGGGCTTTCAATCGGTGTCGCGACGACACCCTCTGACGGCAAGAATCCAACCGAGCTCATGAGGTCGGCCGATGCCGCTCTTTATGCGGCAAAGTCGGATCCCGAAAGCGGCTATCGTTTCTACGATCCGAACATCAAGGATACTCGGACAGAACGCCGCGCGCTTGAGGGCGCCCTGAAGAGCGCCCATGACAACAAGGAATTCGAGCTGTTCTATCAGCCGATTCTCGACCTGGCGACAAATCAGATTTGGGGTTGTGAGGCCCTGGTGCGCTGGAAGCACCCGACGAAAGGAATGATCCCGCCTCTCGAATTCATACCGACCGCTGAAGAATCGGGCCTTATCGGTCCGATCGGCGACTGGATTCTCGAGGAAGCCTGCTCGACGGCAATGACCTGGGATCCTCCCTTGATGGTGGCGATCAATCTCTCCCCGGTGCAGTTCAAGCGTCGAGACGTCTTCGCAAGCGTCAAGAAGGCCTTGGCCACGTCCGGTCTGCCGGGCCGCCGTCTGGTGCTGGAAATCACGGAGACGTTCAAACTCACCGAGGAAGCAACCGCGACGCTCAAACGGCTCAAAGCTCTTGGTGTCTCAATCGCACTCGACGACTTCGGCACCGGTTATGCATCCATGAGTTATTTGAGGAGCTTCCCCTTCGATAAGATCAAGATCGATCAGTCGTTCGTGCGTGGCATGACGGGTTCGCAGGACAGCCGCGCGATCGTCAAGGCGACGATCAGCCTTGCGAACGATCTCAAGATGAGCACGACGGCTGAAGGCGTCGAAACAGAAGAACAGCTCAATGCCCTGCGTCTGGCTGGCGCCTCCCAGGTCCAGGGATACTTCATCGCCGAGCCGATGTCGCGGGAAGCCATCGCGGCTTTCATCGCGGACGAGCGAAGAGCCCGGCAGAATGAACAGGACGATATGCTCCGTGCGCGATCCAGAGCCTAGAGCATTGCGAAGTTCCGCTTGGTCGGGCCCTGCGGTCACTATGGGCATGACAGGCGATCACGAGGGCTTCACGCGGCGGGATGGGTCCGCAGGGCCTGCTTAAGCACCGTCATGATGCGCGGGTCGCCCGACTGCGCGACGTTGAAGCGGAGAAAAGCCCCGGCTGTCTGCGAGACGCTGAACACGTTGCCCGGGGCGAGAACGACGTTCTCCTCCACGGCCGTGCGGGCGAGTGCGGCGGAGTCCTGATTCTCCGGCAGGCGGCACCACAGATAGAAGCCGCCGCGCGGCATGAGCCAGGGCCGTATGCCGAGAGCCTCGAGTCGGGTCGCCAGCTCATGTCTGGCCCGCGCAAGACGCTGGCGCAGTTCCTCCATGTGCTTGCGGTATCCGCCTCCCGCGAGAGCGCCGGCAATCAGCTCGGTCGCGACGGGGCTTGGTCCGCCGAAGCTGGTGGCAACCTGAAGATCGACGAGGCCTTCGATCCAATCAGCCCGTGCGGCGATGTAGCCGCAGCGGATCGAGGCGGACAGAGTCTTCGAGAAACTCCCGATCCGAACGACACGGTTGAGCCCGTCGAGCACGGCAAGACGCGGCGAGGGTTCCGGCTCGAAATCGGCAAAGATGTCATCCTCGACAATCGTCAGGTCGTGAGCCGAGGCTGCGCTCAAGACCCTGTAGGCCGTCTGCGGCGAGAGAGTGGCACCGGTCGGGTTGTGAAGTGCGGAATTGGTGATGTACAGACGCGGCCTCTCCTCGTTCACGATCGTCTCGAAGGCCGTGGCGTCCGGGCCGGACGGGGTGTACGGTACGCCGACGATCCTGACCTGGTGCGCCCGGAGCAGCGCCCGAAAATTGAAGTAGCACGGGTCGTCCACCACCACCGTATCGCCGGGCCTCAGGAGGAAGCGGCAGATCAGATCGATCGCCTGCGTCCCCGAGCCCGTGAGCATGATGCGGTCGGGCGAGATCTCGAGACCCTCTGCTGCAAACCGGCCGAACAGCAACCGGCGCAAGGTCGGCGAGCCACGCGTGCCGCCATAATCGGCGAGCAACGGGTCCTCGGCCCGCGCCAGGGTCCGCAAGGCTCGGCGAAGCGCGGTCTGTGGCATCCAATCGGCCGGCAGCCAGCCGCAGCCGGGCTTCGCCGCCGCGGGATCGGCGTCGAGCGACTGCCGCGATACCCAGAAGGGGTCGACGGCCCGGTCGCGCCGCGGCTCGGCCTCCGTCAATGCCAGCGGCGGCAGACCGCTGCCGGCGACGTAGAACCCGGAACCGCGCCGGGCGCGGATCAGACCCTCCGCGGCCAGACGGTCATAGGCCTCGACGATCGTGGACGGAGATACGCCCATGGCCGCTGCAAAGCTCCGGATCGAGGGCAGCCGATCGCCCGGGAGGAGGGTACGGGTCGACACCTTCGACCTGATCGCTGCCATGACCTCCCCGGTGCGTGTCGCTTTTCCGTTCTTCATGGCGCTCCGCCGATTGTGTGGGTACTTATACCAATACAGCTTTATCGAATTGTATTGTAGTGTCTCTGTGTGGAGCCGCCTCGGCATCCTAGGATGAGCCTCCCGAAAGAGAGGTCATCATGGATCGAACGACCGACGGATGGGGCAGCGGTCTCCTGGGCGTCATCATCTTCAGCGGGTCGCTCCCGGCCACGCGGGTCGCCGTCGGCGATTTCTCGCCCCTGTTTCTGACGTCTGCCCGGGCGGTGATCGCTGCGCTCCTCGGAGCGGCCCTCCTCGTCGTGCTTCGGCAGGCGCGGCCCCGGCGCGGCGATCTCATCCCGCTTGCCGTCGTCGCACTCGGTGTCGTCGTCGGTTTTCCGCTTCTGACCGCTCTCGCGCTCCAGCACATCACCTCGGCGCGCTCCATCGTCTTCATCGGGCTCCTGCCACTCGCGACCGCTCTCTTCGGCGTTCTGCGGGGTGGAGAGCGGCCGAAACCTGCCTTCTGGCTGTTCTCGGGTCTCGGCGCCGCAACGATCGCCGGCTTCGCCCTTGCCAACGGAGGCGCAGGCTCGCTCGCGGGCGATCTGCCGATGGTCGGCGCGATCCTGCTCTGCGGCCTCGGCTACGCAGAGGGAGCCACGCTGTCGCGAAAGCTGGGCGGGTGGCAGGTCATCTCATGGGCTCTGCTTCTCGCGCTCCCCGCAATGACGACAATCGCGCTGATCACGATGCCCATATCCTGGAGCGGGATCGGAGGGCCCGCCTGGATCGGGCTTGCCTATGTTTCGATCTTCAGCATGTTGATCGGCTTCGTCTTCTGGTATCGCGGCCTCGCGCTCGGAGGCATCGCGGGTGTCGGGCAGTTGCAACTGCTCCAGCCTTTCTTCGGCCTGGCACTGGCGGGCCTGCTGCTTCGCGAGCCGGTCGCCTGGACGATGATCGCGGCGACTGTCCTCGTCGTCTTCTGCGTCGCGGGCGCCAAGCGTTTTGCGTGAACCCCGCGTTGAGAGCACGGGTCATTCTCCGGCTCTGCCGGCGCCGTCTCGAGAACGGCGCGGCGAGCTTGCGGCCTGGGCGGGCGGTCCGGGCTGAAACCGTCGATTAACCTAGAAAGTGCATTCTTCTCAGCACGTGAATCAGGGACTGGGCGGGCCCCTTCATCAGGAGACGATGCCCCATGACGGAGAAGACCCTCAACGAAGCCATCCAGGAGAAGCTGAACCTCATCGCTCCGATCCTGAAAGCGATCCAAGCCGGGGGGGAGGAATCCTATCTCGGCGACCTCCAGACGCTCCTGAGAAAGAACCTGGCGAGCCTTCTCTCTCTGTTTGAACGCGATCCTGGCCTTGATGCCGCGACTGCCGATCTCTACGCCGCAGCCGCCGCTATCGTGAGAGACGTTACGGCAGCATCCCAGCCCTATGCCCGGAAGCGCCGCCTGCTCAAGGAGGCGCATGTGCGCTTCGAGGAGCGGATCGCGCTGGCAAGGCCCAGGGAGCGCAAGTCGTCCACATCATGGCGTCAGCACGAACTCTTTCTTGCAAGCTGACCTGCGTTCGAGCCGGGAGCGCCCTCGCGCCTTGTCGACGCGATGACACGTCGGCGAGCGCCATCAATGCGTTTTCCGGCCAACCATGCGGGGCTGGGCTGATGGCTCGAATTTTCATGGGATATATCGAGACGGTTCTGCCGGCGCGATGCGCCGGCAGAACAACAGCGGCTGATTCTTGAGGCAGGCTCGGGCGGGGTCCCGATGTCGCCGCCCGCTCCGGCGTCAGATCTCCTCGTCGAAGCCGAAATCGTCTCCAGCAGCCCCGAAGTCCTCGGCGGCCGCCTGCTGCGGCTCGGGCTGTCCGGCCTCGGCGGCGTTGGCCTCGCCGCCGCCCGAGAAGGCGTTGGAGATCATGTTGCCCAGCAGAACGCCGCCCGCGACGCCCATGGCGGTCTGGGCCGCGCCGGCCAGGAAGCCGCCGCCTCCGCGGGGAGCCGTGCCGCCCATCCCGGGAGCCATGCCGCTCATGCCGGGGGCCATGTGAGGCGGCATGCCGTGCATGGGCTGCGGCTGGTGGGGCCGCTGCGGCTGGGGACGGGGCTGCCCGCCGCCGAAGAGCCCCGAGAGGAAGCCGCCACCGCCCGCAGGGCGGCTGGCGAGTTCCTGCTCCAGCTGCTGGATGCGGCCGTGGGCGGCGCTCAGGGCTTGCTCCTGCACCACGATGGTCTGGGCCATGTAGTAGGGCGCATTCGGGTGCTGGTTGATCTGCGAGCGAATGAGTTCCGCCGCCTGCGCGTCCGGGGGCGTGGACTGCCGCTCAACCTGAGCGATCTTGCCGAAGAGCTGCTCGATGGCCTGACGGTCCTGATGGTCCATGTAAATTGATCCTTTCTGGCAATGGAGGGTGATTACTCTTCCCGCTGCCCGGTGAGGCTCAGCAGCAGCTGGAACAGATTGA
>DASRWK010000411.1:0-1930 GCA_035776715.1 Microvirga sp. | reverse complement strand
CGTGATGGCTATCAGGGACAATCCCTGATCGTCGTTGCGGAAGATGAGGCGCAGGCTCTTCCAGTCCAGCTCCAAGAGGCTGCTTTTGCCCCTGATGTGAAACTCGACGACAATGCCGTCGGGTGCGAACTCATGGTTGTTGTTGATGTCGTTCCCCCGCCGGCGCGGCTCGTTGTAGAGAACCTCGTCCGCTTGCCGGTAATCCGCGGTCCAGACGAATTCGTCGAAGTAGCGGCCGCAGGTGATCTCGATGGGATCGCCGGTCCCGTCCATCTCTCCCCAGTGCCGCGCCTGCGGATCGCTGGCGCAACGCTCGATTTCGCTGCGAGACAGCCGCACGGTGCCGTCGTGCAGCATCACGTAAGGGCTGACAGCAAGCCCCTCCTCGCTGACGAACGCTGCCAGCTTCCCGAAATCTCTCCGAGCCAAAGCGTCCAGAATCTCGGCGGCCGCTCCCTGAGCCATCCGGCGAGCGTGCTCAGGCGCAATGCGCGATCCGGAGACCGCCGCCTGGGCAACGAAGGTCAGGCTCAGGAGCAGCAAGGCCGCGATGCGATTCATGAACATTCCGGTGGGGCTGCACTCTTCATACTGCCTATTGTAAATATGATATCATATTGATACGTGAAGGCCAGTGTTCCTGAGGTGGCAATCAGCGCGCCCGCCCGCTATGAGTAGCCTATCCTAACGTCAGGAAATTCTCATGACCCTCGACAAGACGATCGCCGACGCGCTGCGCGCCGCCTCCACTGCTACCATCACCACGGTTCTGCTGAAGAAGGGCATCCGCCGCTGCTGGATGAAGGGGCCGATGCCTGCCTTCAATGCCACGGAGAAGACGGTCGGCCGCGCCTTCACCCTTCGCTTCGTGCCCGCCCGCGAGGATCTGGCCACCCCCGAATCCTGGGCTTCCCCGATCTCCACCCGCGCCGCCATCGAGGCCATGCCCGAGGGCTGTATCGCGGTCGTCGATTCCATGGGCGTGGCCGATGCCGGCATCTTCGGCGACATCCTCACCGCGCGCATGAAGAAGCGTGGCGTCGCGGCCCTCGTGACGGATGGCGTCGTGCGCGATGCGGTCGGCGTCGAGGGCACGAACCTGCCGGTCTGGTGCGCGGGGGTTGCCGCCCCTCCGTCCGTCGCAGGCCTCACCTTCGTGGGCTGGCAGGAGCCCATCGGCTGCGGCGGCGTGGCGATCTTCCCGGACGACGTGATCGTCGCCGATCGCGACGGCGTGGTGGTCATCCCGGCCGCTATGGTCGAGGACGTGGCGAAGGCCGCGGTCGAGCAGGAGCGCTATGAACTGTGGGTGATGCGCGAGGTGGAGAAGGGCGTTCCCCTCCCCGGGCTGTACCCGCCGAACGCTGAGACGAAGGCCCGCTACGAGGCCGAGTCGAAGGCTTAAATCTCGACCGCAGGAGGATGGCCGGTGTTTTACTACGTATCCAAGATCGCCTGGTTCTTCGCCACGCCGTCCAACCTGCTTCTCAGCGCCATTCTGCTGGGCCTCGTGCTTGCGCTCTTCCGCCGTGTGCGAACATTCGGGATCGGCCTGGGGCTCGTCACGGCCGTGATGACGATCGCGCTCGGGCTGCTGCCCGTCGCCACCTATCTCATGGTGCCGCTGGAAGAGCGCTTTCCCCTGTTCAATGACGACGGGAGGCCGGTGGATGGGATCGTGCTGCTCGGCGGAGCGGTCAATGCCTCCGACACGCTCTCGCGCGGGCGCATCTCGGCCAATGAGGCGGCAGAGCGCCTTCTCGATACGATCCAGCTGGCCCATCGCTACCCCCAGGCGCGCATCCTGATTTCCGGCGGCGGCGGCACGGTCTTCGGCGATGGCCGTGCGGAAGCCCCGGTCATTGCCGACTACTTCAAGAGCATCGGCATCGATCCCGCCCGCATCATCATCGAGGATCGCTCGCGCACC
>DASRWK010000410.1:0-8025 GCA_035776715.1 Microvirga sp. | reverse complement strand
CAGCCCGGCCAGGGCATGGGCGGCCGCGATCTTCATCTCGTCGTTGATGGTGGTCGCGCGCACGTCGAGGGCGCCGCGAAAGATGAAGGGGAAGCCGAGCACGTTGTTGACCTGGTTCGGATAATCCGACCGGCCGGTGGCGATGATGGCGTCGGGTCGGACAGCCTTCGCCTCGGGCGGCGTGATCTCCGGATCGGGATTGGCCATGGCGAAGATGATCGGATTGGGCGCCATGGACCGGATCATGTCGTCCGTGAAGGCGCCCTTCGCGGAGAGGCCGAACACGGCATCCGCCCCCTTCAGCGCATCGGCCAGGGTCCGCGCATCCGTCTCGGCGGCGTGCGCGGACTTCCACTGATTCATGCCCTCCGTACGGCCCTTGTAGATGACCCCTTTCGTGTCGCAGAGGATCACGTTGTTGGGCGCAAAGCCCATGGCCTTCAGAAGCTCGGTGCAGGCGATGCCGGCGGCCCCCGCGCCATTCACCACGAGCCTGGTCTCGGCCATGTCCCGGCCCGTGAGATGAAGCGCGTTGATGAGGCCTGCGGCGGCGATGATGGCCGTGCCGTGCTGGTCGTCATGGAAGACGGGAATGTCCATGAGTTCCCGCAGGCGCTCCTCGATGATGAAGCATTCGGGCGCCTTGATGTCCTCGAGATTGATGCCCCCGAAGGAGGGCCCCAGGTAGCGTACGCAGTTGATGAAGGCATCGGCATCTTCCGTGTCGACCTCGAGGTCGATGGAATCCACGTCCGCGAAGCGCTTGAAGAGAACCGACTTTCCCTCCATCACGGGCTTCGAGGCCAATGCGCCGAGATTGCCGAGCCCCAGGATCGCCGTGCCGTTCGAGATCACCGCCACCATGTTGGAGCGCGTGGTGTAGTCGAAGGCGCATGCCGGGTTCTCCGCGATGGCCAGCACCGGCACCGCCACGCCCGGCGAATAGGCCAGGGACAGATCCCGTTGGGTCGCCATCGGCTTCGTGGGCACGACCTCGAGCTTGCCGGGCCTGCCTTGGGCGTGGAACTGCAGTGCCTCCTGATCGGTGAAGGTGGGGCGCTTGCGGCGGTTCGAGGGCGTTTCTTCGGTCATGGGACTTTCGTGTTTCTGGCCACAGGGCGCGTGTTCGAAGGGGGCTGCGACCATAAGGCCTAGGGCAGCTTGTCTCAAGACTTGTGCACACCCTTTGCCCGGCGTCCAGGATACGGATGAAAGGGAGAGCAGGCTTTGCTACATAGGGCGGATGTCGTCCCAAGCCCTGTACCGAGCCTCCGACCGAACCGAACAGACCAACCCCGCCGGCCAGAAACCCGCGCAGGATAGTCGCGTCACGCCCATGATGGCGCAATATATCGAGATCAAGGCCGCCAATCCGGACAGCCTGCTGTTCTACCGCATGGGCGACTTCTACGAGTTGTTCTTCGAGGATGCGGAAATCGCCAGCCAGTCCCTCGGGATCGTTCTCACCAAGCGCGGCAAGCATCTGGGGCAGGACATCCCCATGTGCGGCGTGCCGGTGGACCGGGCGGACGACTACCTTCAGAGGCTCATCGGCCTCGGTCACCGGGTCGCCGTCTGCGAACAGACCGAGGACCCGGCCGAGGCCAAGAAGCGCGGCTCCAAATCCGTGGTGCGCAGGGATGTGGTGCGCCTCGTCACCCCGGGCACCATCACCGAGGAGCGCCTGCTGGAGCCGGGCCGCGCCAATTTCCTGCTGGGCCTGGCCCGCCGCCGTGTTTCCGATACGCAATGGTGCTACGGCCTTGCCGCCGTGGATATCTCTACGGGTCATTTCGTCGTGAGCGAGACCGATGCCACGGGACTGCCGGCGGAAATCGCCCGCTTCGAGCCCCGCGAGATTCTGGTGCCCGACGTCATTCATGACGATCCGGAGCTCTCCGGCTTCTGGCGGGAGACCCGAGCGTCGATCACGCCGCTCTCCCGGGACGGGCTCGATCCGGCCTCCGCCGAGCGCCGGCTGAAGGAGTATTTCGGCGTCGCCACCCTCGACGCCTTCGGGTCCTTCGGCCCGGCCGAGATCACGGCGGCCGGCAGCGTGCTGTTCTATATCGAGAAAACGCAGATCGACAGTCGCCCCGTTCTCAACCCGCCGTCCCGTGAAACCGCCGGCGCGGCGCTCGCCATCGATGCTGCGACCCGCGCCAACCTCGAACTCACGCGCACGCTCTCCGGGGAGCGCGCCGGCAGCCTGCTCGCCACTATCGACTGCACGGTGACCCCGGGAGGAGCGCGCTGCCTGGCGGAGCGACTGGCAGGTCCCCTCACCGATTCCCGCCTGATCCACGAGCGGCAGGATGCCGTAGCCTTCCTGGTGGAGCACGCGGATCTGCGCGAGCGCCTGCGGCGGATCCTCAAGCGTTCGCCGGATCTGGCGCGGGCCCTGTCCCGCCTGAGTCTCGGGCGCGGCGGCCCCCGTGACCTCGCCTGCGTGCGCGACGGATTGTTCGCGGCACGCGAACTGGGGCTCGAACTCGCCATCACGCCCGATCTGCCAAGGGAGCTGCTGGTCAATGCGCGGCAACTCCAGTCCCTGCGCACGGATGTGGCAGAGAAGCTCGCGGCAGCGCTCGCGGACGAGTTGCCGCTGCTGAAGCGCGACGGCGGCTTCGTCCGTGCCGGATACGATGCCAGCCTCGACGAGCTGCGCGAGCTGCAGCAGGATTCCCGCCGGTTCATCGCGGCGCTTCAGGCACGCTACGCCAACGATACCGGTTGCCGCACCCTGCGCGTGAAGCACAACCACATGATCGGCTACTTCGTCGAAGTGCCGCAGAATGTGGGGGAGGATCTGCTGAAGGAGCCCTTCAAGGATACCTTCATCCACCGCCAGACCATGGCGGGCGCCATGCGCTTCTCCACGCAGGAACTGGGCGAGCTGGAAGCGAAGATCGCGTCCGCCGCCGACCGCGCCTTGAAGATCGAGCTTGGTCTCTTCGACGAGATGACGCAGGAGCTCCTCGATCTTTCGGGCGAGGTCGCCTCGGCCGCCGAGGCCATCGCCGTAATCGACGTGACGGCCGCCCTCGCCGATCTCGCCGTGCGCCTCGACTGGACCCGCCCCGTCGTCGACACGAGCCTCGCCTTCACGGTGAAGGGCGGCCGCCATCCGGTCGTCGAGGCGGCCCTCAAGCGGGAGGGGACGGCTTTCATCGCCAACGACGCCGACCTCTCGGGCAAGGATGCAGGCCGCATTCTGCTGATCACAGGTCCGAACATGGGCGGTAAGTCGACGTATCTGCGTCAGAATGCGCTCATCGTCGTGCTGGCGCAGATGGGTTCCTTCGTTCCCGCGAAGGAAGCGCATATCGGTGTCGTCGACCGCCTCTTCTCCCGCGTGGGCGCAGCCGACGATCTCGCCCGCGGCCGTTCGACCTTCATGGTCGAGATGGTGGAGACCGCCGCCATCCTCAATCAGGCGACGGCACACTCTCTCGTCATCCTGGACGAGATCGGGCGCGGCACGTCCACCTTCGACGGCCTATCCATCGCCTGGGCCGCCATCGAGCACCTGCACGAGGCCAATCGCTGCCGCGCACTCTTCGCCACGCATTTTCACGAGCTGACGGCCCTCGCCGAACGGCTGCCGCGCATTCACAATGCGACGCTGAAGGTCACGGAGTGGAACGGAGATGTCGTGTTCCTGCACGAGGTGGTCCCCGGCGCCGCCGACCGCTCCTATGGCTTGCAGGTGGCGCGCCTTGCGGGACTTCCTTCAGCGGTGGTCGAGCGTGCGAAGACGATCCTGAGCGAGCTTGAGAAGTCGGACAGGGAGAACCCGAAGCGGGCGCTCGTCGACGATCTGCCGCTCTTTGCCGCTCCGGTTCGTTCAGAACCCACCAACGCCACGCACAAGGACGCTCTGCGCGAGGCCCTCGATGCGCTCGATCCCGATCAGATGACGCCGCGGGAAGCCCTCGACGCGCTCTATCGGCTGAAAGCCCAACGATAAAAGAACGGTGTTATGACAGCTTGGAGCTGCTGTCCCCACGGCTCTTCGCGTCAAAAGGGATGAACGTCATTCGGTCCGTGCCACTGGGTTCATGCTCCTGCTCGGCTGTGACATAGGCCAAAGCCTCCTTCACGCCGCGCTCGGTATAGGGCTTTGCGATCACGCCGCGCGCTCCGGCGAAATCCTCCGGAATGCGCTTGGCATTGGCCGTCATGAACAGCACGGTCACATGATGCTGGGCGGAGAGGCTGCGGGCGACGTCGATCCCTGTCAGTCCGTCGGCCAGGTGGATGTCCACGAAGGCGAGATCAGGCCCAAGCTGCTGGCCCAGGGCCATGGCTTCACCCGACGTGGCGGCAATCCCCACCACGTCGTGCCCTGCGTCCTGAAGCAGGCTCTCAAGTTCCAATGCGATCAGGAACTCGTCTTCGACGATGAGGATGCGCAAAGGCTTCACGTTACTCAACCCGTGCCTCCTCGGCATCCGGCGGCATGAGAGATGCAAGAAACTCAGCTGCTTTACCTGGCTTTCGCGTGCGCCAAGTCAACTGATTCTTGAGCTGTTGGTTTTGCATATCGTCAAAGATGATTTGCATAGATCGCGATCGACGGCTGCGATGTTACGCCGCCCGTTGCTGTCATGCTGGCTGAAGGATGGCCGCTCCGCATGACAAAGCGGATTGGGAGAGCATGGCATTCATGCTCGGCGGATTGAGAACTCTGATCTTCCGCGCGCACGGTATGCCCTCACCCTGGCATCGCCTTCTGCCATGATCGCCTGCCTCTTCACGGAAGCATCATCCCCTTGTACGGGCCGGAGTTCACCTCACCGGCACAGTGTGACTCAACGTCATGAGGCCAGAACGGTTCCACAGCTTTCTGGAATACTTCTCCAGAGCGAGCTGGCCTTTTGCAACACTATCGCATCCAATCCCGCCAGGTTAAGGTTGCTTTCGCTTGCGGGAGGTTGAGCCCGATGGTCACGCGCGTTTCCACTGTTGCCTTCGAGGGAATCGAGGCACGCACGGTCGACGTGCAGGTGCAGATTTCCCCAGGCACGGTCGCCTTTACGATCGTCGGACTGCCCGACAAGGCCGTGGCGGAATCCCGAGAACGGGTCCGCTCGGCCCTGATCGCCTCCGGCCTGGCTCTTCCGGCAAAGCGCATCACCGTCAATCTCGCCCCTGCCGATCTTCCGAAGGAAGGCAGCCATTACGATCTTCCCATTGCGCTTGGCGTCATGGCCGCTATCGGCGCCGTCCCGGAGGATGCTCTCAATGGCTTTACGGTTCTCGGAGAACTGGCGCTCGACGGCTCCATCACCTCTGTGGCCGGCGTGCTGCCGGCCGCCATGGCGGCCGTGGAGCGCCACCATGGATTGATTTGCCCGCAGGCCTGCGGCTCGGAGGCGGCCTGGGCCAGCCGCGAACTTGAAATCCTGGCGCCGCGCTCGCTGATTCAGCTCGCCAACCACTTCAAGGGCACGCAGGTCATGAGCCGGCCGGAGCCCGCCATCATGCCGGCCTCCGACGCTCTGCCGGATCTGCGCGACATCAAGGGACAGGAAAGCGCCAAACGGACTCTCGAGATTGCCGCCGCCGGGGGACACAATCTCCTGATGAGCGGACCTCCCGGTGCTGGAAAATCCATGCTGGCCCAACGCCTGCCCTCGATCTTGCCGCCGCTCTCACCCCGTGAACTCCTGGATATTTCCATGATCCAATCGGTGGCGGGCCTTTTGGGAGACGGCGCGCTCTCGAACCGGCGGCCCTTCAGGGCCCCGCATCACTCCGCCTCCATGGCCGCTCTCGTCGGCGGCGGCCTCAATGCCAGACCCGGCGAGGCGTCGCTGGCCCATCACGGCGTACTCTTTCTCGATGAGCTTCCCGAATTTCAGCCTCAGGTGCTCGATTCCCTGCGCCAGCCCCTGGAGACGGGGGAGATCCTGATCGCGCGGGCGAATCACCGAGTGACCTATCCGGCGCGGTTCCAGCTCGTAGCCGCCATGAATCCCTGCCGGTGCGGAAAGGGAACGGAGCCCGGCTATGTCTGCCGCCGCCAGCCGAACGAGCGCTGCATCGCGCATTACCAGGCGCGCCTGTCCGGTCCGCTCCTCGATCGGATCGATCTGGCCATCGACGTGCCCGCCGTGACTGCGGCCGACCTCATCCTGCCGCCTCCGGAAGAGGGTTCGGCCCAGGTTGCCGCCAGAGTGGCCGCGGCACGCAGGCGGCAGGAGAAGCGGTATTCAGCTTTGAAAGAGAAAGGCATCGCGACCAATGCCGCCTGCCCGCCTGCACTCCTGGAGGAAGTGGCTCAGCCGGATGCGGACGGGCTGTCCCTGATCCGCGATGCCGCCAATGCCATGCGCCTTTCGGCGCGCGGCTTCCATCGGGTCCTGAAGGTGGGCCGGACGCTCGCCGACCTCGACGGGGAAGAGCGCATCCGGCGCATCCACGTGGCGGAGGCGCTCTCCTACCGGGCCCAGATCGATCGGCGCTCGGCTGCATGACGCGGGAACCCACAATCCGTTCTTGTGAATGGATGCGCTGATTGTGATATATTTCGTCACACAACGGTTTGAAACGATGGCTATGTCACGGCGAAAGACCGACACAACCACCGACCGTCTGGCCCACGAGACCTCGATGACTTCTTCTCTCCTGAACGGAATGGCAGCTTCCGTAAAACCTGCGCTGGCCCCTGCTTTGAAGGGCTTTCGTGCAATGGTGAGGAGGACCGTCCGCGATTACGGCAGCCTCGACCCCGTGCTCGGCCGGATCGGCTCCCTGGAAGTGCGCCTCGCCACCTCGGTCCAGGAAATTCGCCAGGCGCAGAAGCTGCGTTTCAAGGTCTTCTACGAGGAGATGTCCGCCGTCCCTCAGGGAGCCGCCCTGCTCTCGCGCCGCGATGCGGATGAATACGATGCCATCTGCGACCATCTTCTCGTTCTCGATCACGATACGAAGGCAGGCCCCCTGCAACGCACCAAGCCGAAGGTGGTCGGCACCTATCGTCTGCTGCGCCAGGATGTGGCGGAGCGCCATCAGGGCTTTTACACCCGCGGCGAATACGACATCGCCCCCCTTCTGAGGGCGCATTCCTCATTGCGCTTTCTCGAACTCGGCCGCTCCTGCGTTCTGGGACCCTATCGCAACAAACGTACGGTCGAATTGCTGTGGCACGGCATCTGGGCTTATGTGCTCCACTACGGGGTCGACGTGATGATCGGCTGCGCGAGCCTGGAGGGTACGAATCCGCAGGAACTCGCTTTGCCTCTGAGTTTCCTCCACCATTTCGCCGCCGCGCCTGCCGAGTGGCAGGCACAGGCTCTGCCCGAGCGTTTCACCCGGATGGACGTTCTGCCGAAGGAGGCCGTCGACCCCAAGGCGGCGCTGCATGCCCTGCCGCCCCTGATCAAAGGGTATCTTCGGCTCGGCGCGAGCTTTGGAACAGGCGCCGTCATCGACGAGCAGTTCGGCACGACGGACGTGCTCGTCGTCCTGCCGGTTTCCGCGATCAACCCGCGCTATATCGACCATTTCGGCCCGACCGCGAACCGTCACGCGGCATGAGCGCATCGGGTAGCCCGGAAGTGGGTTCACTTTGGGTCCAACGCTCTAAGCGTATTCACCTGCCGCGTAGAGCGCGGCCAGACCTTCGCGATAGGTGGGATAGCGCAGGCGCATGCCGAGTTCGTCCTTGATCAGGCGATTGGAAACACGCTTGTTCTCGGCATAGAAGCTCAACGCCATGGGGCTCATGCGAGCTGCCTCGAAGGGGATCTCGGGTGGCGGTTCGATTCCTGCGAGCTGGGCGGCGTAAGCGACGACATCCTGCGGAGGCGCCGGCTCGTCGTCGGTCACGTTATAGATGGCGCCGGCGCGGGGCCTGCGCAGCGAAGCGACGAGCGTTGCGGCTATGTCGTCGACATGGACGCGGTTGAACACTTGTCCCGGCTTCACGATGCGTTGAGCGGTTCCTTGCGCGAGGCCGACGAAAGCATTGCGCCCTGGACCGTAGATTCCGGTCAGGCGAAAGATGTGAACGGCCTG
>DASRWK010000409.1:0-4026 GCA_035776715.1 Microvirga sp. | reverse complement strand
TCGCTCTTCCGTCCGCGCGCCGCTTGCTCCTCTGGACGGGTCTTGCGGTGCTGATCGCCTGGGTGCTGGTGCCGATCTATCTCGTCGCGCTCGGCGCCTTCGGCGGCAGGCTCGGCGTGTTCCGCTGGCCGAAATCGATCTGGCCCACGGATCTGTCGTTTGCGGCAATGAGCCAGTTCCTCGCCATCGAGGGCGTGTTCAATGCCCTGGTCAATTCGCTTATTGCCGCCGGACTGACGGTGGTGTTCTCCATCGCCCTCGGGGCTCCCGCCGGCTATGCGCTGGCGCGCTACACCTTCCGCGGGCAGAACGCCTATCGGCTGCTCGTTCTCCTCACCCGCGCCTTCCCGCTCGCCATCCTGGCACTGCCGCTCACCGTGTCGTTCATTCGCTTCGGCCTCTACGACACCCCCTTCGGCGTGTCCCTGATCCACACCGTACTGGCGCTGCCCTTCGCTGCCCTGGTGACGCAGAGCCTCTTCATGGGCATCCCGCGCGAATACGAGGAGGCCGCCTGGGTGTTCGGCTGCACGCGCTTCCAGGCCTTCATGAAGGTGGTTCTGCCGCTGGCCCTGCCGGGCCTCGCGGCAACCGCCATCTTCGCCTTCGTGATCTCGTGGAACGAGGTTTTCGCGGCCTCGATCCTCACCGTGCGCGAGCGGACGCTCACATCCTATCTGCTGCGGATCCTCGCCGAGAGCCCGCTCCATTACCGCTTCGCCGGCGGCTTCATCCTCATCATCCCCTCCGTGCTCTTCATCTTCGCCGTGAGGCGATACCTGTTCGCGGTGTGGGGCATTGCCAGCAAGTAACGGAATCCGTCATGGCCGACATCGTCATCGACCGCGTCGTCAAGGAATTCGGCTCCTTCCGCGCCCTGCAGGAAGTCTCGCTCACCGTCAACGATGGTGAGTTCGTGGCCCTGCTGGGCCCCTCGGGCTGCGGCAAGACCACGCTCCTGCGCATTATCGCCGGCCTCGAGGCCCAGACCTCCGGCCGCGTCGTCATCGGCGGACGGGATGTAAGCGACCTCGCACCCCGCAAGCGCGGACTGGCGATGGTGTTCCAGAACTACGCCGTCTTCCCGCACATGACCGTGTTCGAGAACGTCGCCTTCGGCTTGCGGATGCAGAAGGCGCAGCAGGCGGAGGTCAAGCGGAAGGTCGAACGAGCAGCGGCTCTGCTCCACATCGAGAGCTATCTCGACCGCTACCCGGCGAAACTTTCGGGCGGCCAGCGTCAGCGCGTGGCAGTGGCCCGTGCGCTTGCCGTTGAGCCGGCCGTGCTGCTCATGGACGAACCGCTCTCCAACCTCGATGCGCTCCTGCGTCTCGAGATGCGCACGGAACTGAAGGCTGTTCTGCGTGAAGCCGGGACCACGACGATCTACGTGACGCACGACCAGACCGAGGCCATGGGTCTCGCGGATCGCATCGCCGTAATGTATGGCGGCAAGATCGACCAGATCGGCTCACCGCTCGACATCTACGCCACCCCGGCAACGCGCTTCGTCGGAAGCTTCATCGGCTCTCCGCCCATGAACTTCATCAAGGTGCGGTGCAGTCAGGGCACCGCCCGGATTGGTGACGCTGCCCTGCCGTGCCCATCGGCGGGAACCGAGATGGAGCTTGGATTGCGCGGCGAGGATGCCGTCCTGAGCACCAGCGGCTCCGGTATTCCCTTCGACGTCCGCGTCGTGGAGCCGATGGGCTCGCACCTGCTCCTCACAGGATCCATCGACGGTCAGCTCGCCCGCATCGTCGCGCCGCCGACCGCGAAGGTGAATGCGGGCCAGCGCGTGAACCTCGACGTCGATCCAACCCGCGTAACCTGGATCGACAGCACCACCGGACGTGTTGTCGCCCGAGATTGAGCCAAAGGATTTGAGAGATGACCACGCTTTGCATGGAAGAGGCCGCGCATTCTATTCTGGCCCGCAACGATCGCGGCGGCTACACGGTCCCGACCGACCGGCTCTATCCGTTCCAGTGGAACTGGGACTCTGCCTTCGTGGCAATGGGTTTCGCCACCTTCGACGTGGACCGGGCCTATCGCGAGCTCGAGCGTCTGATCGAGGGCCAGTGGGACGACGGCATGATCCCGCACATCGTGTTCCATGCGCCGAGCGACAGCTACTTTCCCGGCCCGGACGTGTGGGGCACGCCGCACCGGATTCCGACTTCCGGCATCACCCAGCCACCGGTCTTCGGCATGGCCCTGCGCCATGTTCACGAGGCCGCTGTCGCGAGCGGCATGGCGGATGCTGAGGCGCGCACGAAGGCTATGTTCCAAGCGGCGTTGCGCTCGCACCGCTGGTGGCTGACCGCGCGCGATCCGGAAGGTCTCGGGCTCGTTGCGATCCTCCACCCCTGGGAGAGCGGCAGCGACAACTCGCCGGCCTGGGACGAGGCGCTCGCCCGGGTGCCTGCCACCACGAAAACCACGATCCGCCGCAAGGACACCGGCCACGTGGATGCCTCCATGCGTCCGCGCGACGAGGATTATCAGCGCTTCATCCACCTCGTTGACGCGTATCGGGACTGCGGCTGGAATCCGCAGCGTCAATGGGAGAAAGCCCCCTTCAAGGTCGCCGACGTTCAGATGACCGCGATCCTCGCACGCGCCACCGCCGACCTCCTGCATCTGGCCGAGACCTTGGGGATCGAGGAGGACAAGGGCGAGCTGCTGCAGATGCGCGAGAGGCTCGTCGACGGTCTTGCCCGGCGTTGGCGCCCCCATCTCGGCCGCTTCGTCTCGCTCGATCTGATCTCGGGGAGCGACATCGAGGCGCCGACCCAAGCAGGCTTCATCCCCCTCGTCGCGCTCACCCTTGACGACGCGCAGCGAAGCGCCGTCACGGCTGAGATCGCGCGCTGGCTCGAAGGCATGGTTGTCGGCGTTCCCTCGGTGCCGAACTTCTCGCCCGCCTTCGAGCCGAAACGCTACTGGCGAGGTCCGGTCTGGGCCGTCATCAACTGGCTCATCGCGGACGGCCTGCGCCTGAACGGGGCGAAGGACCTCGCCGGCCAGATCGAACAGAGCACTGTCCGGGCCATCGAGAATGCCGGATTTTGCGAGTATTTCGATCCGACCACCGGAGAGGGCCTCGGGGGCGACACCTTCTCTTGGACGGCTGCCGCTTATCTTGTCCTCGGCGGCCGCAAGCTCGACGGAGAGTAAGGCGAGCCGTCCGATGTCGGAAGGCAGGTGGACCGGCTAATCTGCGCAGGCCAAAGCCCGCCGAGCATCTCGGCGGTGCTGCCGCGCGGCCGGGCTCCGGGCGCGGCGATGGCCCTATCCGATCATCTCAAGGACAATCTGGCGAAGCTCTTCCCGGGTCAGGCCCGTCGGCTGGGGCTTGGGTGCCGCCTTGATCTGAGGGGCTTCCTTCGAGGGTTGCGGTTTCTTCTTGTGATCCTGGACTTGAGTTGAAGTCGACATTGAAAATCCTGTCGCCGCGCCGGGACTATCCGGGCGGCATTGTTGTGTTTGAACGTTTGAGGGTGTCGGGGCCATCCACGACGGGGATCCCGCACGAGCGGGTTGTGAGCGCCATCGATGGGAACGGAAAGCGGGCTCGGCGCTCGATCACGAGCTAAGGAGAGCAGGCCGAACATGTCGGTTGGACGGTTTAATATGGGGCACTACATGTGTCGAGACAAGGAGAAAACGAAATAACGGGAAATAAAAGGTCGAGAATGCAAAAAATGAAGCTGCGGAAGGACAGTCGTATTTCCCGTATTTCCTTCAGAAAAACAGGCCCTTGGGGCATAGTAGAGGGTAGGGGCTGTCGATTTATTTTCGAGCTGGTCTTGTCTTTGCTCCGAGTTGGCCCTATATCGCATTCATCGACATTTGGCCGGACAATCGGGCCGTACCGCCTTGGCCTGCCGGGCGCACGTTCAGACACTCTCCCAAACATCGACGAACCGAGTGGGGCCGTGCTGTCGCACGTTCTGCCGCTCACGTGCACTGACGCATCAACCAAGGATATTCCCATGATTACGGGCACCGTTAAGTTCTACA
>DASRWK010000408.1:0-8033 GCA_035776715.1 Microvirga sp. | reverse complement strand
TCTTTGTTGCGCACCGAGAAGTTGATGTACAAAAACAGCACCAGCCCGCCGTCCGGCCGATCCTGCGCGAGCGTGAACAAGCGGGACCCATCTCCTCTGACCACCTGCGGCAGGGAGATGTTGAGGGAGCGCTTCAGCATGTTCGCCATGGTGGCGAGACAGCCGTTCAGGATCACATTGCCCGTCTCGGCCAACGCCTCCAGCTCCATTTCGGCGATCTGATCGGGTGGAACGTCGTCGCCAAGGATGGCCCTGACGAGATCCAGGCTGGTCTCTTCCGGAAAAATCAGCAGGGCGCGTCCTGAAAAGGCTCCCTCGAACTGCTGCTGGATGGCGACGAGATCTTCCGTCTCGCGCTCGCCGATCAGGCGAGCGGCATTCTGTGGTGCCATGATCTCGACGGAGGGCACGGAGAGAAGCACTTGCTCTCCAATCATCTTGCGCAAACTCGCAGCGGCGCGGCTGACGCCGATATTGACGAGCTCGGTCAGTGCGTCGCGCTCGAGCTCCGTCAGGGGAACGTTGATGACCATGGGGGTCACACGCCGTTCCGCAGACGCAGGGCGGCCCCGGAAACGAATCCTCTCAGCCCTTCTTCCGTAAGGGGCTTGCTGACGAAGGTAGCATTCACCTCCCTTGCCCGCGCGATCACCTCGTCCTGAATGTTGGCCGTGATCACCGCAATCGGCATGGTCGGATGGCTGGAGCGGATCTCGGCGGCGAGCTCCAACCCGTCTTTCTCCGGCATGTTGAAGTCGATCATGGCCACGTCGACCTTCCTCTCGCGCAGCACGTTGAGGGCATCCTCGGCGCTGCCGGCTTCAATCCGCTCCCATCCGGGCTGCAGCCCGGCCAGAGCCTTGCCTGCGACAATGCGCGCCAGCTTGCTGTCGTCGACGATCAGAACTGTTGTTGCCACTCGAGGACTCCGCCTTGGTTTCATGGACCGGCAAGGCCGGATCGGCTCGGAAGGATAAGGCACTTCGCCTCTTTTAGGGTATGCGGGGCCAATGACAACCGTCAGCCATCATCTGGCGAGGCATCGGCAGATCCCGCTGCGGCCAAGACCGGGGCGATCCAAGCCTGCAGGAAGGTGTCCTTGCCGGTACCTCGGATGTTCGGTCTCAAAGCCATCAGGATCTGCAAAACGGCCGCATGAAGGTGCTCGGTCCGCGTCAGGTCGACGGTGCGGCCCAGACCGGCCTGGAGCAAGCTCAACAGCGGCTCCGCATCCTCGACGCGGCAGGGCCCCTCCAGGACAATGACATCGCCCTCCAGATGCACGCTCATCCGATCAGCTCCGGTACATCGAGGATCATGAGAACGGTGCCGTCGCCGAGAAGTGTGGTTCCGATGATCCCGGGCATGCCGGCGAGAATTCCAGTCATCGGCCGCATCAGAACATCCATTCTCTCGGCGAACCCATCCACGGCAATTCCAGCCAACTCGTCGCCCATCGCCATCACCACAACCTTCATGCCAGATCCCGCTCCCGGTGTGCGGGGGACGCCCAACAGATCGGCAAGCCTGACCAGAGGAAGCGTCCGGTCGCGCAGAACGAAAGCCTCCGCGTCGCGGACAGGGACGATACGGCTCGTCGGAACGAAAGCCGTCTCGACAATTCCCTCGAGGGGAATGCCGTAGAGTTCGGCGCCCACTCGAACCGCCATCACCCGTGTCATGGCCACGCTCACGGGCAGGGAGAGGCGGATCGTCGTTCCGCTCCCCTTCCGGCTGCGGACCCCGGCATGCCCCCCAAGCCTCTCGACTGTCGAGCGCACCACATCCATGCCGACGCCGCGCCCCGACAGATCGGTAATCTCGGACGCGGTCGAGAAACTCGGTGCGAAGATCAGTTCAAGCGCCTCGGCATCGCCCATCCTGGCAATATCGTCCGCGGGGGCGACGTTGCGCTCTCGTGCCGCCTGCCGGATCGCGGACGGATCGATGCCGCGTCCATCGTCCTCGACGTCGACCACCACGCGATCACCGATACGGTGCGCCCGTAGGACGATCCTGGTGCTCGGAGGCTTTCCTGCCGCCACGCGGAGATGCTCGGGCTCAGCCCCATGGTCGACGGCATTGCGCAGGACATGGAGCAAGGGCTCGAACAATCCTTCGACGACCGATTTGTCCGCCTCGACGTCCTCGCCTTCGATCGAGAAATCGACGGCCTTGCCCAATTGTCCGGCAATGTCGCGCACGGCGCGCGGAAAGCGCCGAAAGATGTCCCTCATGGGCATGAGACGGACATCCATGACGGCTCGGTGCATCTCTGCCACGAGGCGGTCGATGGTCGCCTGGTTCGCCAGGAGGCCCCGCGCCAGATCCTTCCGGTCCAGCCCGTTGTCCGCCTGACCGGCCAGGTGCGCCAAAGCGTTCTTCGCAATGACCATTTCCCCGACGAGATCCGCCATCCGGTCGATCCGCGCCGCATCGATGCGAAGCATGCGTGAGCCGGTTCCTCCAGATACTGCCCGCACGGGATCCGAGGACGTGCCGTCGTGCCCTGGCGAGTGCGCGGGACTTGTCGTGCTGCGGGCGATCTGGTGGATCGTCACCTGATCCGGCACGAAACGGAAGACCGCTTTCACGGAATCGAGCGTCGCGCCGGAGAGCGCCTCGATCACAAGATTGCAGGAGAATGGGTCCATCTCCGCCGCGGGCGGCCACGGGTCGCGGTTGGTGATGCGGACAGCCCGGAGGTCCGGCACCGACCGCAGGAGCGCAACCGGGTCGTCGCCCGAGAAGAAGCAATCGGCGCGTGGTATGTAGCGGAGTGCCACGACAGGGATCCCCTGGGTCCGCAATGCCGCCGGATCCGGACTCAGGCTGCACAATTCCTCGATCCAGCCGAGATCGGCCTCCGGGATTGCAGGCGCTACGCGGTCCTCGCCCGCATCGAGCTGCGAGCGCAGAACCCGCGCAAGGCGGTATCCTTCCTCTCCGGAATTGGCAGGGAGCTGCCCCGTGCGCTCGATCGCATCGATCCAGCGCTCCGTCTGATTGATGCATCCGAGGAGGCCATCGATCGTCTCGGCCTCGATCGCCCCATGGCCCGCCCTCATGAACCCGAGGAGATCTTCAGCCGCGTGGAGCGCGACGCCCATGGGCGCGAAGTCGAAGAGGCCCACCGATCCTTTGAGGGTGTGGACGGCCCGAAAGGCGCTGTCGATGTGCGCCGCCACGTCGGCGTCGCGCTCGATCGCGAGAAGATCATCCGTAGCCTGCTGGATCAGCTCACGCGCTTCGACGATGAAATGCTCCAGGAGATCATTCATAGCGGTCACTCTCCGGTCGCTGATAGACGATCGCATCCTCGAAGCGGCGAAGGTCGAACCGCTTCGAGATCCGGCTCATCGACTCGGTATGGCCAAGGCAGATATATCCCCCCGGGTGCAGGGAATCGTAGAGATTGTTGGCCGCCATCAGGCGGGAAGCATCATCGAAGTAGATCAGAACGTTGCGACAGAAGACGATATCGAAGACCCCCTGCGCGGCGACCGATGCCGGATCCACCAGGTTCGCCACGGTGAATTTCACGGACTCCCTCAAGTCCTCGATGATTCTCCTATGGCCGTCCCGTGGCGGCTCGAAATAGCGCTCGACCACATCGGGCGGCAGGCGCGAGAGGGCACGATCTCCGTAATCGCCGGTCTGGGCCTCCTGCAGAACCTGCGTGTCGATATCGGAACCGACGATCTCGATGTGATAGGCGTCGACGATGGGCCAATTCTCGAGCAGCCAGATGGCGATGGAATAGGGCTCTTCCCCGGTGGAGCACGGCACGGACCAGATGCGCACGAGATCGCCGGGCTTTCTTTGCTGAACGATGCTCGGCAGGAGCGTGCGGCTCAGGCATTGCAGCTGATGCTCCTCACGGTAGAAGTAGGTTTCATTCACCGTGAAGATGTTGATCAGTTGCTCGACCTCGCCGTCGTCGATCTCGACATGGGCAAAGTACGCCGGAAAGCTGCGAACGCCGGTCGCGGCAATGCGCTCGGCGACCCGCCGTTCGATATAGTAGCGTTTGCTCTCCCCGAAGATCATCCCTGTCCGGCGATAGAGAAACTCGCACAGACGGCGTATGTCGTCGGCGCTCAGGGTCCTGTCGGCGTGGTCTGATGCGCGAGGGCGTTTGCTCATGGGCTGCCCTCCACCAAGTCCATGATCCGCTCGGCAATCAGCTCCAGAGGAGCAATGACCTGGGCCCCCCCGCTGCGAACGAGCTCACCCGGCATTCCCCACACTACGGCGGTCTCTTCCGCCTCCGCGATGGTGCGGCCGCCCTGCTCTTTCAGCAGCATCATGGACCGGGTGCCGTCATTGCCCATCCCGGTCATCAGCACCCCGATCAGGCGATCGGCTTCTAAGTGCTGCATGGCGCTCTCGACGAGGCGATCGACGCTCGGATGCCAGCGATGCTCCGGCAGAGACGGGGCTGCCATGACCACTGGACCGCCGGCCCGGACGCTGATGATGACATCCGCATCGCCCTTGCCGATATAAACGTGCCCCGGTGCGAGCGGCATCGGATACGCGGCCTCCACAACGGTCAGAGCACACAGCTTGTCGAGGCGGCGTGCCAGAGGGCCGGTGAACGTGCCCGGCATGTGCTGCGCAACCACGATGGGCCAGGGGAAACCGGCGGGCAACCGGGACAAGACTGCGTCAAGCGCAGGCGGCCCCCCGGTAGAAGTTCCGATGAGGACGAGGCCGGGTGCAGGCGCGGCTTTGATCGTCCGTTTCAATAGCGGGGCGGAAGCACGCTTTCGCGGCACGGGGACAGACTCGGGGGAACCCAGCCCGCTGCGCAGTCTCACCCGCTCCGTAAGCCGCAGGCTGCCGCGCAGGCGGGCACGTGCTGCACTCCGCACCTTCTCGACGAGCTTGGGAGCGAGGGTATCGATCTCCAGGGAAACCGCCCGTTCGGGCTTCGTGATGAAATCGACGGCGCCGAGTTCGAGCGCCTGGAGCGTCACCCCGGCACCGGCTTCCGTGAGCGATGACACCATCACCACAGGACAGGGGCGCATCAGCATGATGCGATCGAGGCAGGTGAGACCATCCATCCCCGGCATATGGATGTCGAGCGTGATCACGTCCGGCTCGAAGGCGGCGACCTGATCCAGGGCCTCCGCCCCGTCGCGTGCGAAGGCGATCTCGAAATCGCCCTCGGCCGTGAAGACGCGGCCGAGGAGACGCCGCATAAGAGGTGAATCGTCGACGATGAGGAGCCGGATCACGAAGCGGTCGGCTCCGCAGGATCGTCGCCGATCGCCGCCAGGAGATCTTTTTCGGCTCTGTCCAGTAGTTCGCGCGGGTTGAGCAGGAGGATCATTCTCCCCTCCACCTCGATATTGGCGATACGGTCGATCACATGGCCTCCTTCCGCCGCCAGCTCAGGCGTCGGGCGAAGCTGATCGCGGGGAATTCTGAGAACCTCCGAGACCGTGTCGACAACGAAGCCCGCCTGCATGTGATCGATCCTGACGACCACAATACGCTCGCGGCGCCTCTCGCCTCCCCCGTCGATCCTGAAACGGCGCCGTTGATCGATGACCGGTACGACGCGCCCCCGCAGGTTCATCACGCCCTCGATGAAGGCAGGCGCCTTGGGCAGGCGCGCCAGCGTATCCGGCACGCGCACCACCTCATCCACGGACCCGATGGGCAGACCATACTCGTCACCGCCCAGCTGGAACACGATGAATTGCTCGTCGCCCTTCGAAGCTCCCTCGGCCGTGTCCATCTCCTGGCCTTTCCCCGTTTGCTGAGCGATCTGCTCGAGCAGCGTCTGATCCCGGAACAGATGGTCCGTCGACAGCACAGAGACCAGTCTCCGTCCTCCGTCGAGGCGACAGATGCCCTGGATCTGAGCCTCCGCCTCGTTTCGCGTCAGGATCGACGGGACGGGATCGATGGCACTGGCGGAAACACGGAGGATCTCCCTCATTCCGTCCACGGCGAGTCCCACGAGCCCTTCGGCGATCCGCGCGACCACGACCCGCGGTCGTCGCCCGCCCTGCCCCTCCCCCTGCAGGCCGAGGAGACCATGCAGCGAAACCAATGGAAGCAGCCGGCCTCGCAACGTCATGACACCGAGCATCACCGCATCCATCTGCGGAACCACCGCGACGCTCTCCGGCAGCGCGACGACCTCATAGACCGAGGAGAGCGGCAGCGCATAATCCTGTCCGGCCACGGCGAAGCACACCAGAGCGACCTCGTCGGCGACCGCCGTCGTTCGGGCCTGGGCCCCTTGAGGGAGGGAGACCGGCATGGTCTGAGTACGGTGGGCAAAACGCCCGAAATCCTTGGCCAGCAAGATGTCCAGATCGATGGGATGTGCGAGGGCACCGTCCGCGGAGCTCACATCCCCGGTTGCATCCGAAGTCACGGTGACGCCTGCCTCGAGCGACGCGACCTTGTCGATGACAAGCCCGACCGGAGCGCCCCGGTCGACAACGACGACACGCGCGTTCGAAGGATGCCCTCCCGAATGGCCCAGAAGGCGATGCAGCGACACCACCGGCATTACCGCACCGCGCAAGTTCGCTACCCCGAGCAGGCTCGGCGGCCCGAGCGGAACCCGGGTCAAGACCGGGAGGCGGATCACTTCGGCAACGTCGGACGCAGGCAAGGTGAAGCGCCCGCCCCCGACCTGCACCGTCAGGAGCGGCTGAGCGACAGCCGGAGTGGCCGCCTCTGCCATGGTCTTACGTCTCCACGATCTGGAGTTCGTCCGCCAGCGAGGCGATCTCCTCGATGGCGGCAGCCAGATCTTCTGCCCCTCTCGCCTGCTGTCGGGCCGCGGTGGCGGCCTGCGCCGCGGCGCTTCCCGCCTGTTCGGCCACCGCCGCGATCTGCTGAGTACCGAGCCTAACCTCACGGACAGACGTCAGGATGGCGTCCGACCCCGACAGAATGGCGGCGCTGCCCTGGCGGAGTTCGTCGACATCGGCATCCAACGCCCCGAGTCTTTCCGCCACCAGTGTATTCTTGGCAAGCTCCGCCTCTCCGATGATGGCGCTCTGCTCGAGATCACGGCGAACCATGGTGATCTGGTCGCGGATCTGGCGAACCACATCCTTGATCCGCTCGGCGTTCTCCGAAGCGTCGCGGGCCAGATTGCGGATATCGCTCGAGACGATGGCGAAGCCGCGTCCGGCTTCACCCGTCCGCGCGGCTTCGATGGAGCCGCTCACGGCAAGCATGTTGGTCTGGACCGCAACGAGAGCGATGCTGTCGACGATCTTCTCAATATGGCGACCGGACTCATCCAGGCCGCCCATCAGGTCGATCACGGCTTTTGTTTCCTTCAGCGCCTCCTCTACCCCCGCCACCAGCTGCATAGTGGCGGCGCGGTTGCTCTGCAGGTCCGCTCCAAGGGCCTCTATCCCCCGAACCGCCGTGTTAGCGACATCGCGGGAGGCGGCGGTCGCGCGCTCGATCTGCTCCATAGCCGCATTGGCCTGCTGGGTGGCGGCGGCCTGCATCTGGGCGCCACGGTTGATCTGCTCGACAGCGGTCATGATCTCACCGGCGGCACCTGAGAGTTCCTGAATGGCCGCCGACAGCTCCTCGGCCGCAGCCCCGACCTGCTCGGCTGATGTCGAGCCTGCCGTATCCGACCGCAGATCGTCCGCCAGGGCCGCGAGAGCTTGGGCCGTCTGCTGGCTTTGATCCAGCGCGGAGCTCTGCTGTTGTACTGCTCGCTGGGCTTCGGCTGCGGCGGCGGCCTGCTCTTCGGCTGCGCTTGCCACCTGCTCCGCCCCACGCTGTGCTTCCCGGATTGCGGATTCCGCCTCGACAGCAGCCACCAGAATGGACTGGCTGCCCTCGGCGAGGGCAGCGATGTCGGTCCGGATCTTGTCGAGGGCACTCACAACGGTGCGGCCAACTTGCGCATCGCCCGCTGCGGTATCTGCCGACACCCTGATCCGACCCGCAACCGAGCGGATTTCGCTGCCGATTCCCTCCGCAAGGTTCTGGATGTCCTGTGCGCTCTTCTCGGAGGTGGCGGCGAGAGC
>DASRWK010000407.1:0-8949 GCA_035776715.1 Microvirga sp. | reverse complement strand
CGCCGTCTCCTCGGCGTCCTTCTTGGCCATCTTGCGCACCCAGATGGGCGCGAGCGTGCAGTTCTCGAGCACCGTGAGATGCGGGAACAGGTTGAAGTGCTGGAACACCATGCCGACATCGCGGCGCACCTCGTCGATGCGCTTGAGGTCGTTGGTCAGTTCCGTGCCGTCGACGATGATGCGCCCCTTCTGGTGCTCCTCCAGGCGGTTGATGCAGCGGATCATCGTGGACTTGCCGGAGCCCGAAGGTCCGCAGATCACGATGCGCTCGCCCCGGCGCACATCGAGGTTGATGTCGCGCAGGACGTGGAACTCACCATACCACTTGTGCACATCGATCATCTGCACGGCCTCGGCCTTTGCATCGACGGCGCTGGTCTGAATTGTCTGGGATGTCACTGTTGCCATGGATTGTTACCGATTTTGACCTGCTGCGAGGCGTCGCTCGACCCCAAGCGAATAGCGCGACATGCCGAAGCAGAAGATGAAGTAGAACAGGGCTGCGAAGGCATAGCCCGTCGTGCCGATGGTGGGAGCGGCCCAGTTCGGATCGATCCGGGAGGCCTCGATGGTCTTGACCAGATCGAAGATGCCGACGATCGCCACGAGGGACGTATCCTTGAACAGACCGATGAAGGTGTTCACGATCCCGGGGATCACGATGCGCAGGGCCTGCGGCAGGATGATGAGGATCATCATCTGCGGGTAGTTGAGGCCCAGCGACATCGCACCCTCGTACTGCCCCTTCGGCATGGCCTGGAGACCGCCGCGCACCACCTCCGCCATATAGGCGGAGGAGAAGAGCGCCGTGCCGATCAGGGGCCGCAGCAGGCGGTCCACCGTCATGTCGCCCGGCAGGAAGAGCGGCAGCATGGTATTGGCCATGATGAGCACGGTGATGAGGGGAACGCCGCGCACGAACTCGATGAAGATCACCGAGGCCATCCGCACGATCGGCAGCTTCGAGCGGCGTCCGAGCGCCAGCAGGATCCCGAAGGGCAGCGAGACCACGATGCCCACCGTCGCCACGAGCAGCGTCACGAGAATGCCGCCCCAGAGGGAGGTGGGCACATGCGACAGGCCGAAATCCATGTCCACCAGCGCGAGCGTGATGCCGATCACCGCAACGATGCCACCCCCGATGATCAGGGCCGGGCGCAGCGACGTCTTCAGGACTGCGGCCACAAAGGCGAAGAGCGCGATCAGCAGGCCACTGAAGATCAGGAACCCGATCCAGAAGCGGCCGCTGAAATTGGCATTGCCGCCGGTCAGAAGGATGTAGGAGGCCATGGGGAACAGCCAGAAGAAATAGACGGCCCCCAGGTCGCGTCTCGGCGCCTTCAGCCACAGCAGCCACCCCACGCCCAGGGCGAGGAGGGCGAAGAAGACATCGACCCTCCAGCGCTCCGAGACAGAATACGAGCCATAGGTGAAGTAGCTGATCTTCTCGCGGACGAAGGCCCAGCAGGCTCCGGATTCGCTGCCGCCCATATCGGCACGGCAGGCGGCGCGGTCGGCACCGCTCCATACCGCATCGATGAAGAGAAACTTCACGAGCGGCGGGACGCTGACATAGAGCAGGTAGAATACCACCAGTGTCAGAAGAGTGTTGAAGGGGCCCGAGAACAGGTTTTCCCTGACCCAGGCGATGGGGCCGCGCGCCAGGTTCGGCGGAGGCAGGGCCTCCACCTGCTTGGCGCGGACGAAGCGAGGCATATCGATGGCGGTGCTCATCGGAACTCCTATCGTTCGACGATCGCCACACGGCGGTTGTAGATGTTCATCAGGGCGGAGGTCACGAGGCTGATCGTGAGGTATACGCCCATGGTGATGACGACGACTTCGATGGCCTGACCCGTCTGGTTGAGCACGGTGCCCATGAACACCTGCACGAGGTCGGGATAACCGATGGCCACGGCCAGCGACGAGTTCTTCGTCAGGTTCAGATATTGGCTCGTCAGCGGCGGGATGATCACGCGCATCGCCTGGGGAATCACCACCAGCCGCAGGATCTGCGCCGGCTTGAGGCCGAGCGAGGCCGCAGCCTCGGACTGCCCTTTCGAGACGGCCAGAATGCCGGCGCGGACCACTTCGGCGATGAAGGCCGCGGTATAGGTGGTCAGGCCGAGCAGGAGCGCCACGAACTCGGGCAGGATCTGCATGCCGCCCGTCAGGTTGAAGGTCCCCTTCTGGGGAAGCTCGAAGCTGATCGGATTGGCACCGAAAAGGGCGAGGACGATCCAGGTCAGAACAGGCAGGCCGAGAACCAGTCCGAGGGTCACGAGGCCGACGGGATATTGCTGGCCGGTGCGCTCCTGCTGCGCCCGCGCCCAGCGCCGATAGACGAAGGTCCCCACGAGACCGACCACCAACGCCGCCGGAATCACCCAGGCATCAGCAGCATAGATCGGGCGGGCCATGAAGAGCCCGCGTGAGTTCAGGAAGAACCCTGCCCCCATCTCGATGGAGTTGCGCGGCTGCGGCAGCGGACCGAGAACCGCGATGTACCAGAACAGCAGCTGCACCAGCAGTGGGACGTTGCGCAGAACTTCGACATAGACCATGGCAACCTTCGCCACCATCCAGTTCTTGGACAGGCGAGCGATGCCGATGACGAAGCCGAGAATGGTGGTGAAGAAGATGCCGATGGCGGAAACGATCAGCGTGTTGAGCAGGCCGACGATGAAGGCGTCACCATAGGTGGAGCCCGCCGCGCTGAACTGAATCAGCGCCTGGCTGATGTCGAATCCCGCCGTGTTGTTGAGGAAGCCGAAGCCGGACGCGATCCTGGCCCGCTGCAAGTTCTCGACGGCGTTTGTCGCGGCCATATAGAACAGGTAGCCGACGACGGCGATCAGCAGGAGCTGGTAGAATACTCCACGAACCTTCGGATCGTAGAGAAATGACTTTTTAGGTGGCGATGTCTGGCTGACAACGGTCTGCACTGAACTCAATCCTCTGACGGCTGGCTTTGTTGCGCCGTCCTCCCCCATGTTCATGCAATTGTCGCTGCCATGAACGAGCGGCAGTTATTATTATATGGCAGTTACTGTTATAAAGAAGCGCCCGGATACCCGGGCGCTTCGATCATGTCGGGCCGATTAGCGAACCGGGATGCCGTACTGCAGGCCGCCCTTGGTCCAGAGCGCGTTCTGGCCGCGCTTGATCTTCAGGCGCGAGCCTTCGCCGACGTTCTTCTCGAACACTTCGCCGTAATTGCCCACGTGCTTGATGATGCGCACAGCCCAATCGTTGGTCAGACCGATGGCTTCGCCGAACTTGCCCTCGGTGCCGAGCAGGCGCTTGATCTCCGGGTTGTCGGAGCTCATCATCTGGTCGACATTGGCCTTGGTCACGCCGAGTTCTTCGGCGTTCAGCATGGCGTTATGGGTCCAGCGGACGATGTCGCCCCATTGATTGTCGCCGTGGCGGACTGCCGGGCCGAGGGGCTCCTTCGAGATGATCTCGGGCAGAACGATGTGATCGTCCGGAGCCGAAGCCCGCAGACGCTCGGCGTAGAGGCCGGAAGCGTCCGTGGTGAACGCGTCGCAGCGGCCGGCGTCATAGGCCTTGAAGGTCTCGTCCGAGGTCGCGAAAGCCACCACTTCGTACTTCATGTTGTTGGCGCGGAAGTAGTCGGCGAGGTTGAGCTCGGTGGTGGTGCCCTGCTGGGTGCAGATCGAAGCGCCGTTCAGCTCCTTCGCGGAGGAGACGCCGAGCGACTTGCGAACCATGAAACCCTGGCCGTCGAAGTAGTTGATGGCCGGGAAGTCGAGGCCGAGCTGCGTGTCGCGCGACATGGTCATGGTCGAGTTGCGGGACAGCACGTCCACTTCGCCCGACTGGAGCGCGGTGAAGCGGTCCTTGGCAGCCAGCGGGATGAAGCGCACCTTGGTGGGATCATCGAAGATCGCGGCGGCTATCGCACGGCAGAGATCCACGTCGAGACCGGTCCAGTTGCCCTGGGCGTCCGGCAGGCCGAAGCCGGCCAGACCCGTATTGGAGCCGCAGGTCAGAAAGCCCTTCTGCTTGACGCTGTTCAGAGTCGCCTGGGCCGAGGCGCCCGTTGCGAGCAGGCTTGCCGTGAGGCCGAAGGCAATCGATACGAGAGCCTTTTTCATGTTGGTTTATTCTCCCAATAGTTCCATTCGGCTCGCCTGTTCTTGTTCCCCCAGCCGAGCCACGGTCAGACCGTTCCACGCCGCATCGGTCGATGGCGGCATCGATCCATCACATTCCATGATTGATCACCGGTCAAGTCTTGATGGAATGGTTTTTCGTCGGAGGCTTGACGCCGGACCCAGCTCGGCCTCAGATCGTGTCCCCTTCAGCAAGTCCTTGAACCGATGTCAAAACTTCCCTCCAAGCCTGCCCATCTAGCCGAACGAACCCTGCTCGTCCATGCGGGCCGGGAGCCTTTCGAGCAGCACGGATTCGTGAATACCCCGATCTATCGCGGCTCCACCGTGCTCTATCCGACGACGGACGATCTCCTGCACCGCCGGGGGCGTTATTCCTACGGAACGAAGGGGACTCCGACCACGGAAGCCCTCGAAAAGGCGTGGACAGAACTCACCGGAGCGGCAGGCACGGTGCTGGCTCCCTCTGGACTTGCCGCCATCACGGTAGCGTTCATGTCCTGCCTGAAGGCGGGCGACCATCTGCTGGTCACGGATTCTGTCTATCTTCCCACACGGCAATTCTGCAACGGAATCCTCAAGAAATTTGGTGTGGAAACAACCTATTACGACCCCACGATCGGGGCTGGAATCGCGTCTCTCATGCGTCCCAACACGACCGCCGTGTTCACGGAGGCACCCGGCTCCCAATCCCTGGAGATGCAGGACATCCCCGCCATCGCGGAGGTCGCGCACCGGCACGGCGCCGTGGTTCTCATGGACAATACCTGGGCGACCCCCCTGCTCTTCCCGCCCCATGAAAGAGGCGTCGACATCGCCATCGAGGCGGGCACCAAGTATCTCAGCGGCGGGTCCGATCTTCTGCTCGGCCTCGTTTCGGCCAACGAGCGCTGCTTCAAGGATCTGCGCGCGGCTTACGAGGCCTTCGCCATGAGCCCAGGCCCTGAGGATGTGTTCCTGGGGCTTCGCGGTCTCCGAACAATGGCGTTGCGCCTGCGCGAGCACGAGAAGCAGGCATTGGAGATGGCACGCTGGCTCGCCGACCGCCCCGAAGTCTCCCGTGTTCTCCACCCGGCGCTCGAATCCTATGCGGGCCACGATATCTGGAAGCGGGACTTCAAGGGTTCGTCCGGCCTGTTCTCCGTTATCCTCAAGCCCTGCTCGGACAAGGCTCTCGCGGCCATGCTCGACGGGCTGGCGCTGTTCGGGATGGGGTATTCCTGGGGCGGGTTCGAGAGCCTCGTGATTCCATTCAACTGCGCAAGCTATCGCACGGCGACGAAGTGGGAGCCGGGCGGCCCCGCCCTGCGTTTCCACATCGGCCTCGAGGACCTCGACGATCTCAAGCGCGATCTCGACGCGGGCTTCGCCCGCCTGCGGGAGGCCGATTAGAGTATTTCCGGCGAAGTGGATCCGGTCGCCGCGGAAATTCGCGGCGAACCCACGAAGCGGGCTGATTCCATTCACACGGAATCAGCTCTAGGTCGGGAGTTCGGCCTCGGCTTTCCGCCGCCTTTCCTTTGCGATCAGCATCAGGTTGCGGACATAGATGAAGATCGAAAGGGTCTGAGGCAGGATGATGACGATGTCGCGTCGGGCGAAGCCATAGACCATGGTCATCAGCCCGCCTGCGATGGACAGGAACCAGAACCCCATCGGGATGACGCTCTTCTCGGCCTTCTCGCTTGCGATCCACTGCACGATGAAGCGCGCTCCGAAGACGAGTTGGGCCAGCACGCCGAACGCGGCCCAAAGGTCGAAACGGGCGATGACGATATCGTAGAAGTACAACCCGATATCGTGGGACAGGCGCATCAGCATTAGAGGATTTCCTGAGAAACGGGTACGCGGCGGCGGCGGCGGATCAGCCACCAGACCCCTGCGAGGTCGAGGATTCCGACCCACAGCCGGTCGAAGAGACCATAGTTGGACTGCCCGGCATGGCGGGGCCGGTCGACCACATCCACATGGGCAATCGAAAAACCCTCGCGCTTGACCAGGGCGGGCATGAAGCGGTGCAGGGCATCGAAATACGGCAGGCGCAGATACACGTCGCGTCGGAAGACCTTGAGTCCGCAGCCGGTATCCCGGGTCCCATCCTTCAGAACCCGTCCGCGCACACCGTTCGCAATCCGCGACTGCCAGCGCTTGGCGGTCCCTTTGCGCCCGACGCGCTGGCCCGCCACGAGACCGACGGCCGGATCGTCGAGGACGGCCACCATCGGCGGGATGAAGGCCGGATCGTTCTGGCCGTCGCCGTCGAGGGTGGCGATGACGGGCGCGCGGGCCGCATGAACGCCCGTGCGCACGGCGGCGCTCTGCCCGCAGCTCGCTTCGTGACGCAAAAGACGCAGCCAGGGCCGGGTGGCGCGGGCCGCCAGCACCTGATCGGCGGTGTCGTCCGTCGAGCCGTCATCCACATAGATCACCTCGAAGGATTCGAGCGGCGCGCAGGCGCGCTCGATCTCCTCCACGAGGGGAAGGATGTTCAAAGCCTCGTTCTTGACGGGCACCACGACGCTGAGGCGCGGAGCCAGGTTGAAGTCGTTCATCGATCAAGGGCCCTTGCGGGCCCCCTCTTGGGAGAGGAAATCAGGGACAGCCGGAATCGACGGAATAGACGCCGATCTCCACCCGCTTCCCGCTGTTGATATTGAAACCCGAGACCCTGGTCGAGAGGGCAGGCGCAAGCCCGATCCGCTCGTTCTCGGCCCGGAAGTCGGCCTCGAAGCGCCTGTCCACGAAAACCATCGCGCAGCCGCTCTTCTCCAGGAAGGCCGAAGCCTCGGGCGCGCTGTCGAGCATGTCGAGATTGGTGCCCACCAGGAAAACGAGGCTCGGCTCACGATAGCCGAGGGTGCCGACGCTCACCTGAGGTGATGGAGAATCCCATACCGTCCCCGCAAGCCTGTCCGAGATCTTCAGCGACCGCAGGTCGAGCTGGGCGAATCCGAACACGCCGACGGCCAGGCACACGGAGGACAGGAACCCGGCCCAGAGGCAGCTCAACATCCGATTCCTGATGAAGAGCCACCAGGCGTAGAGGGCGATCGCGGAGGCGGCCACCAGGGCGGGAAGCGCTCTGTACGGCAGCATGCCGTCGAAGGACCAGTTCGCCGCCGACAGGCCGATAGTCAACCCCACGGGAATGAAGGGGATCAGAACCGTGGACAGCTTGGCCAGCGGCCGGTGCGGCCCCACGAAATGACGGCTGATCGCCATGACGGTGACGATGGCCACCGCCGGGAGCAGCGGCAGGGTGTAGTGCGGCAGCTTGGTCGGAACCGCCTCGAAGACCAGCCAGGAGGGAACGATCCAGGCCAGCGCGAAGGCCACGGGCTCCTCCCGGCGGTGGATCCAGGCGAACGGCACCGCGATGGCCGCCAGGATCGCGCCGGGCCAGAAGGTGGCGAAGAAGGTCAGGAGGTAGAAACCGGGCGGAGCCCAGTGGTATTTCTGCGCCGTGCCGACCTTGCCCAGCATGTCATGGCCCACGGCCTGCGCGTAGAAATCGCCGCCGCTCTTGATCGCGATGGCGACGAACCAGGGCAGGACCACGGCCAGCGTGAACGCCAGGCCCTGCCAGGGCCTCAAGGTCAGCAGCCAGCGAGTCGAGCGCTCCCTGTAGGAGAGAACGGCGGCCGCGAGGCCGGCGAACATCAGGACCAGCGGTCCCTTGATGAGGATACCGAGGGCGAAGCCCGTCCAGAAGATCAGCAGGGCGCGTCTCGGCAGAAGCCCGGCCCCTCGGCTCAGATAGGCTCGGGCCAGGCCGCCCATGACAGCGACGGAGCAGGCGGCCAGCATCGCATCCGTCTTGGCGAGGCGAGCCTCGACCATGAGGATGACGCAGGTGGCCATCAGGGCCGCCGTCAGGAAGGCCCCCCGCCTGCCGAGAAACGCCAGGGCCGCCCAATAGGTCAGGAGAACCGTCGCAACAGCGCCGAACAGGGACGGGATCCGGTAGAGGGCAATCGTGGTACGAGCCTCTGGAACGCCCAGGGCATCGCCGATGGCGACGCTGGCGCTCTGCATCCAGTATATTCCCACCGGCTTCTTGTAGCGCGCTTCGTCCTGGAAGCGGACATCGACGAAGTCGCCCGTCTCCAGCATCTGCTTGGAAGCCTGGGCATAGCGCGGCTCATCCCGGTCCATGGGCTGGAGAGTGGTGAAGCCCGGCAGGAAGCAGGCCAGCGACAGCAGCACCAGGACGGCGCAGAGGCGGGCATGGCTGCGCTCCATGAAACCCGCCAGGTGTGCAGCCGAGAAGCGGCGCAGGGATAGATTCTGCTGAGCGACGGAACCGTCCATCGTGACATGCCTTTGCGGACAAGGATAAAGGCGGGATTACCCCCACAAAGGCGCTGATGTCCTCCAAACCCGTCGCGAAGTCAAATTGACGGAAGGTAGCGCCGGGACGAGTTCCTTGTCCCGGCGAGGTCTAGACGATCTGGAAATCGTCGGCCGTCATCCTCAGTCCCGTCGAAAGCTTGGCGATTTGCACCGGTGCGCCTGTCCCGGTTCCGTCCCCGTCATAATAGAGGTCGCCTTTTGCGGAATCGTAAACGACGCGGTCCGTGGAATCGTGAGCCTTGGCTCCGGTCCAGAACGCCGCGGAGGGGAGCTTGCCCACGGCCAGTTTCGTGAACACGGCATTATCGAGGTAGATTGTGTCGTCCCTGACGGAGAAATCGACGATACGGTCGAGATTTGAGACGAGGCTCGGCTTCGTGTTGAAGACGAAGACGTCCCTGCCCGGGCCTCCGAAGAGCACATCGTTGCCTTCGAGCCCGTAGAGACGGTCATCACC
>DASRWK010000406.1:0-2170 GCA_035776715.1 Microvirga sp. | reverse complement strand
GGAGCCGATCCGCTCGACGGCGGCGAGATCATCGTCAGAGGCCGGCCGGCGAAGATCCGCTCCCCGCGTGACGCGGTGCGGTTGGGCATCGGTTATCTCTCCGAAGACAGAAAGCGATTCGGATTGGCCACGGGCATGGATGTGGCGACCAATATCGTAATGCCGTGCCTTAACCGGTTTCTTTCCCTTCGTACCTTTCTGAGACTGCGTGCGATCAGGGAGACGTCGCGCTCCTATATCAGGCAGCTGCGGATCAAGACGCCTTCCGAGTCTCAGGAAGTCCGGCTCCTCTCTGGCGGAAATCAGCAGAAGATCGTGATCGCGAAATGGCTCGCACGGGATTGCGAGATCCTGTTCTTCGATGAGCCGACGCGCGGGATCGACGTCGGCGCCAAGAACGAGATCTACAAGCTCCTGAATACGCTCGCCACCCAAGGCCGCGCCATCGTGATGATTTCGTCCGAGTTGCCGGAGATCCTGCGCATGAGCCACCGCATCGCCGTGATGTGCGAAGGCCGGCTGACGGGCGAGCTGCCGGCCGAAGGAACGACCCAGGAAGATATCATGCGGCTTGCCACACAGCGGCGTAGCGTAACAGCCGCCGGAGCAGCCGCCACCGCAAGAGGATAAGGACGTGACGACCATCGTCGAGCAGGAAACCCCGGCCGTCATCAGATCCCACGTGTTCAGCCAGGGGACATGGCAGAAGCTCCTCGCCTTCGCCAGTCTGATCGCGCTCATGGCGGTGTTCAGTATCGCGTCCGAGAATTTTCTCCAGAGAGACAACCTCATCGGCATCCTTCAGGCCACGGCCGTGAACGGGGTTCTCGCGGTTGCCGCGACCTTTGTGATCATTACGGGCGGAATCGATCTGTCGGTCGGCACTCTGATGACCTTCTGCGCCGTCATTGCCGGGGTCGTCCTGACATATTGGGGGCTTCCGATGCCCGTGGGCATCGTCGCGGCCATCGCGGCGGGCGCCGTGTGCGGCTCCATCTCCGGGACGATCATCGCCAAGATGAAGGTTCCGCCCTTTATCGCGACCCTCGGCATGATGATGCTGCTGAAAGGGCTGGCGCTCGTGATCTCCGGAACCCGGCCGATCTATTTCAACGATACGCCGAACTTCCCCATGATCTCCCAGGAATCGCTGATCGGCGCCGTTCTGCCATTCCTGCCGATCCCCAATGGCGTGCTCATCCTCTTCGTGGTCGCGATCGTCTCGAGCATCGTTCTCACCCGCACCGCCTTGGGCCGCTATACGTTTGCCCTGGGCTCCAACGAGGAGGCCGTGCGTCTGTCCGGCGTGAACACGGATTTCTGGAAGATCATCGTCTACACAGTGGCTGGCGCAATCTGCGGAATCGCTGGCCTCATCATCGCCTCGCGCCTGAACTCTGCCCAGCCGGCACTTGGACAGGGCTACGAGCTCGACGCCATCGCCGCCGTCGTCATCGGCGGCACATCACTCAGCGGCGGCCGCGGCACCATTCTTGGGACGATCATCGGAGCTCTGATCATCAGCGTGCTCACGAACGGGCTGAGAATCCTCTCGGTTGCGCAGGAATGGCAGACGGTGGTGACGGGCATCATCATCATTCTGGCCGTTTACGCCGATATTTTGCGCCGCAAGGGCCAGAGATGACATTCATCGCAGAGGCATCATCGAAGGAGAACGAACCCCATCAAACATACGATCATCCGGCACGCCCATCGGGTCAGAATGCCGGAACTAAAAAACACTGATGTCCAGGAGGAAAACATGTTGAACAGACGCACTCTGATCGGCGCCATCGGAATCGGAGCTCTTGTCGGCCTTGCAGGTCCGGCAACCGCTCAGGAAGCCTACATCCCGCTCATCTCGAAGGGGTTCCAGCACCAATTCTGGCAGGCCGTCAAGACCGGGGCCGAACAGGCCGCCAAGGACTACAAGGTGCGGATCACCTTCGAGGGACCGGACAGCGAGACCATGGTCGACAAGCAAATCGACATGCTCTCGGCGGCCCTGGCCAAGAACCCTCAGGCCATCGGGTTCGCGGCTCTCGACAGCCAGGCGGCCATCCCCCTTCTCCGGAAGGCGCAGGCCGCCAAGATCCCTGTGATCGCCTTCGACTCCGGCGTCGACAGCGATATTCCGCTCACGACGGCAGCAACCGACAACCTCGCGGCC
>DASRWK010000405.1:0-8862 GCA_035776715.1 Microvirga sp. | reverse complement strand
ATCTTCTCACGCTTCGTGAAGGCCTGCCCCGAGATGCGCCTCGACGTGGTGCTCGCGAACCAGGCCCTCAATCTGTCCAAGCGCGATGCGGATGTGGCGATCCGCGCCACGGACGATCCGCCGGAAACCCTCGTCGGGCGGCGCGTGGCCACGATCGGATGGGCCATCTATGGGCGATTGGAGGATTTCCCCAACCACCATGCGCCGGCCGACCTCAATTCCTCCACACTCTACAATCGCCCCTGGGTCGCTCTCGGCGACAATCTTGCGACCCTGAAGGCGGCCCGCTTCGTGCGGGACCGCGTGGCACCGGAGAACATCGTCTACAAGGTGAACACGGTCCTGGGCCTGGCGGAGGCGGTGGAGGCGGGCATCGGCATCGGCCCCCTTCCCTGCTTCATCGCGGATTCACAGCCCAGCCTCGTGCGCCTCTCCGACGTGAACCCGGACTTCTCGGCGGGCCTGTGGCTGCTCACCCATCCGGACCTGCGCCAATCGGCCCGCGTGCGCGCCTTCATGGACTTCATGGCCACTGAGATCGGCAAGCAGCGGCGCTGGATCGAGGGCAACGGCAGGAAGCCGGCAGATCAGCCGATCTCCACCACTACGCGTCCCTTGACCTGACCGGCCACGATCCGGCCTCCGGCCTCCATCACCTCCTCGAGGGGAATGGTGGAGGTCATGGATGCGAGCTTGCCGTGATCGAGCTCCCGCGACAGCCGGTTCCATGCCTCGATGCGAAGCGCCTTGGGGGCCATCACGGAATCGACGCCGAGCAGCGACACGTTGCGAAGAATGAAGGGCGCCACTGTCGCGGGCAGGTCCATGCCGGCCGCCAGACCGCAGGCCGCGACGGCACCGCCGTATTTCGTCATCGAGATCACGTTGGCGAGAGGGACCGAGCCGACCGTGTCGATACCCGCTGCCCAGCGCTCCTTCCCGAGGGGCCGCCCCGGCCCGGCGAGTTCGCTGCGCTCCAGGATCTCGGCGGCGCCGAGGCTCTTCAGGTACTCGGCCTCCTGAGGCCGGCCCGTCGAGGCGATCACGTGCCAGCCCGCCCGGGCTAGCAAGGCGACGGCGACGGAGCCGACGCCGCCGACCGAGCCCGTGACGATGGCCGGACCGCGCTCAGGAGTAAGCCCGTGCCTTTCGAGCGCCATGAGGCAGAGCATCGCGGTGTAGCCTGCCGTGCCGACGGCCATGGCCTGGTGAGGAGTGAGACCTTCGGGCAGCGGGATCAGCCAGTCGCCTTTCACGCGCACCTTTTGCGCATAGGCGCCCAGATGCGTCTCGCCCAGGCCCCAGCCGTTCAGGATCACCGCGTCGCCCGCCTTGAACTCGGGATGGGACGAGACCTCGACGGTGCCGACGAGATCGACTCCGGGAATCATCGGAAAGCGCCGCACCACCGGCGCCTTGCCGGTGAGCGCGAGACCGTCCTTGTAATTGAGCGTGGAGTGCGACACGCGGATTGTGACGTCGCCGCCCATGAGATCGGCCTCATCGAACTCGCGGAAGCCGACGGATTGGCCGGCATCGTTCTTGTCGATGACGAGCGCCTTGAACGTTCCCATGTCGATTCATCCTCCTCGCGCCGATTGTCGGCACGGGAATGGATCAGGGCAAGCGCATGGACCTCATCCCTTCGGACGAGACGGGCCTATTCGGCCGGCTGCAGCGCCGCACCGCGATCCACCGGGCGCTCCTTGATCGGCAGGTTGATCAGGGCCGATGCGACGCCCAGCGCGATCGAGAGCCACCACACGAGCGAGTAGTTGCCATAGATCTCGTACAGCTCGCCGCCGAGCCACACGCCGAGGAAGCCGCCGACCTGATGCGAGAAGAAGGCGAAGCCGTAGAGCATGGCCATGTAGCGCGTGCCGAACATCAGCATCACGAGGGACGATGTGGGCGGCACGGTGGACAGCCACAGAAGGCCGATGGAGATGCCGAAGACGATCGAGCTCGCGGGCGAAGCCGGGAGCAGGATGAAGGCGGCGATCGCCACCGAGCGCCCCAAGTAGATCCAGGCCAGCAGCCATCGCTTCGACATGCGGGTGGAGAGCCAGCCCGAGCCGAGGGAGCCGAAGGCGTTGGCGAGACCGATCACGGCGAGCGTCCAGCCGCCGACGGCTGCCGAGAGGCCCGCATCCTTCAGGTAGGCGGGAAGATGCGCGGTGATGAAGGCGAGCTGGAAGCCGCAGGTGAAGAAGCCTAGCACCAGGAGCACGTAGGAACGGTGCCGGAAGGCCTCCGTCAGGGCCTGTTTGATGGATTGATTCGGGACGTTGGCGGCGCTTGCCTGCATGGCCGCGCCCGGACGGGTCGCGAGCGCCAGCGCCAGGGGCATGACGAGCAGGACGGAGCCCCCGAAAATGATGAGCGCCTGGTGCCAGCCGAACGAATCGATGAGGGCATTGCCGATGGGCGGGAAGAGGAACTGGCCGAAGGAGCCCGCCGCCGTGCCCGCGCCGAAGGCCATGGGGCGCCACTGCTCCGGCAGGAGCTTGCCGAAGGCGCCGAGCACGAGATTGAACGAGCAGCCCGAGAGACCGAAGCCGATGAGCACGCCCGCACCGAGATGGAGAATGCCGGGCGTCGCCGCATAGGCCATCACCACGAGGCCCAGGGCATAGAGCACGGCGCCGATGCAGAGGACCCGGAAGGCTCCGAAGCGATCCGCCACCGCGCCCGCGAAGGGCTGTCCGACGCCCCAGAGGAGGTTCTGAACGGCGATGGCCAGGCTGAACGTGTCACGCCCCCAGCCGAACTCCGTCGTCATCGGAATCTGAAAGAGACCTACCGAGGCGCGCGGGCCGAAAGTGATCAGCGCGATCAGGCAGCCGGCGAGAACGATCAGTTCCGGGGATACGCGGGATTGAGCGGTGGGTGCGGACGTGGGTGCGGACATGGGCACGGCCCTCGAGCGGCAAATCGGAGGGCGGATGTTATCCGAAGTGGATCATCAGCAACATTGAAAGTTTATTGGCTTTAGTATGAGCAAGCGTGATGGATTGCAGCATGCCTCGGGCTGCAACCCCTTGGCTCACGTCTGCCCCGGTTTCAGCTTGTAGAAGATATGGCGGCCGATCACGTCCATCTTCTTGAGGCGACGCGCCCAGTAGGGACGCACGTAATTGGCGTGGTAATGCGTGGATCCGCCCACGTCGGCGAGGTAGGTCTTGCCTTCGAGCACGGCGCTCGCCACCCGCTTGGCCCGCTCCCAGGATGTGGAATCGGTGATGCGCAGGGCCTTGCCTTCGCAGGCGAAGGTGAACTGGCACGCGAGGTGGCGGTGGCGGTTCTGGTAGACCACGCCGCAGATCGACGACGGGTAGAGGCCGCTCTTCACGCGGTTCAGCACCACCTGCGCGACGGCGGCCTGTCCCTCCTCGGGCTCGCTGCGCGCCTCGAAATAGACGGCCTCGGCAAGACAGCGCTGCTCCTTGCTCAACTTGTCGGGATTGATCAGGTCCGCATAGCGGGGAGCCGTTGCGTCATCCGATTTCGGCACGAGGCTCGTGCCGTAGCCGCCCTTGTCGAGGCGCGGCGATTGCAGCGAGACGGGCGCGGCGGCGATCTCGACGGGAGTCGCCTCCATGGGAGCCGGTGTCGTGGACGACAGCGTCACGGCGCGCTTCACGATGGGTGTGGTGAGGCTCGCCGCGGCGCCGGTCGAACCGGCGGCGGCGGCGGCGGGCGACTGCACGGACACGGATTGGCGCGTGGTGGTGAATTCCGGCGCCTCCCATGGCTCGAAGCCCCGATCCATCTCGGGTCCCTCCAGTTCCCCTTCCATGAGGATGGTGGGCGGCAGAAGCCGCTCGTCCTGCCCGAAGAGAAGGCGCGAGCCGCCGGCCTGAGCAAGGTCGGGGCGCAACTGACTCGCCCGCAACGAGAGCGTGATGTGCGGCGCGACCAGGGGGTCGCCTTTCCCGGATCGGTCGGTCACCGGATCCGGGCCCGCATCCGCCTTGCGGTCGTCCTTGGGTGGCACCGTGCTCGCCATGCCGTCGGGCAGATCGTAACGCGGCACGAACCGCAGGACGTCGCGATCGAGATCGAGCCTGCCGCCCGCGATCGACATGGTGATGGGGGGAACGAGATCGGTCTGTGTCAGACGCGCCAGCGGGCCCCGGGCCGCGAAGCTCACGCCCGTCTGCGGGTCGTTGCTGGCGGAGGCGGTGAACGAGATCAGGAGGCCCGTCGCGAGCGCCCAGGGCGCCGTCGTTGCGCAGATCCATTTCACCCGAGAGCGACGATACCGAAGACGCACGCGAACACCCACTCAAACCAGGAAAGCATCGGACGAAAGACTTCCGTTCCTTATGGTTATCCGGGGTTAGGGTTGATGGGTGGTTAAGATGCGGCCGTTGCAGCCTCAGGCGCCTGCGGCGGGCTGACGCTTCCCGGCCATGCGCCGCAAGGTGTCCGCCGTCTCCGAATCGGCCGGGAAGAAGGCCTCGATGGCAAGTTCCGACAAGGTCACGTCGACAGGCGTACCGAAAATCGTCGTGGTGCTGAAGAAGGTGAGCACGCCCTCCTCCGTCATCAGCTGAAGCGGCACGAAGATGCCGGCGTGGTCCTTGCGGGAGGCGGCCGATCTCCTTGCCGCATCGGGGATCGGGTAAGCGCGCAGCTCTTCGATCAGAGCGGACAGGACCGCATCGCCCGTCACGTTCACCTGATGATGCAGCCGTGCGATGAGGTGATCGCGCCACTCCGAGAAGTTCACGATGCGCCGGGCAAGTCCTGCCGGATGAACGCTCAGGCGCAGAACGTTCACGGGCGGTTTCAGCAGCGCCGGTTCGACGCCCTGGACCAGCGAGAGCAGCGCGCCGTTGGCGGCGACGAGCGACCAATGCCGGTCGACCGCGAGCGCAGGGTACGGCTCGTGCCCCCTCAGCACGAGATCGATGGCCTCGCGCATGCTCTGCATGGCGGGATCGTCGAGGGAGCGCTCGGAATAGACCGGCGCGAACCCGGCGGAGGCGAGCATCACGTTGCGCTCGCGCAAGGGCATGTCGAGCTTTTCCGCCAGAAGCTGCACCATCTCGCGACTCGGCTGCGAGCGCCCGGTTTCCAGGAAGCTCAGATGCCGCGTGGAAATCTCGGCCTCGAGCGCGAGATCGAGCTGGCTCATGCGGCGGCGCTGGCGCCATTCGCGCAGGTAATCGCCGAAGTGCTGAACGGCAGGGGTCGTGGTCTTTGCAGGTCTCATGGGCGGTACGATAGCGCGGCATTGCGCCCAACTCCATGACCTCCGAGGTAATCGACGCCGTTCCGCGACTGGCTGATCCTTCGATGCGGTTGCGATGGTCAACCGCACATTCGAGAGGAACATGCCATGACGACGCTTCACCCCTCCCCGCTCCTTCGCCAGGCGCTCTTGGCGGACGCCACCACGAGCGGCGCGTTCGGCCTCCTGATGCTGCTCGCCGCCGGACCGTTGAGCCACCTCCTCGGATTGCCGGAGATGCTTCTGCGCGGCGCGGGCGCAATCCTCATCCCTTACGTAGCGCTGCTCGCCTGGCTCGGGCTGCGCGAACGGATGCACAGGGCTCTCGTATGGGCCGTCATTCTCGGCAACATTCTCTGGGCCGCCGACAGCCTGCTGCTTCTCGTCAGCGGATGGGTGTCGCCGAGCGGCGCGGGATATGCCTTCGTGATCGCACAGGCGCTCGTGGTGCTGATGTATGCGGAGTTTCAGATCGTCGGCCTGCGCCGGTCGGAAGCCGTTGCGGTCTGAATACCCGGACCCGAACGAGAAGGACCTGTTCTTCCTGGGCAGGCCCTTCTTCCCTCAAGAACCGTTGATGATGGCCTCGATCCGGGCCGCGAGGATGTCGAGGGTGAAGGGTTTGGCGATGACTTCCATGCCCGCTCCCAAGAATCCGGCAGACAGAAGATTGCTCTCTACGTAGCCGGTCATGAAGAGCACCTTCAGTTCCGGCCGCCGATCGCGGGAGGCGTCGGCAAGCTGCCGCCCGTTCAGGCCAGGCAGTCCGACATCGGTCAGGAGAAGATCGACCGGCGTTGCGGATTGCAGGATCGCGAGCCCCTGCGGTCCATCCTCCGCCTGAAGAACGCGATAACCCTGCTCCTGGAGCCTCTCCACGATGAGATCGCGCACGACGTGCTCGTCCTCGACCACGAGCACGGTCCCGTGAGCCTTGGCGCGGGCCGGCCGCGCCTTCGCGCCGGACGGGCTCTGAGGCTCGGCATCTCCGACGTGACGCGGAAGGAAGATCCTGACGATCGTCCCCCGGCCGACCTCCGAATAGATCCTGACATGTCCTCCGGACTGCTTGACGAATCCGTACACCATGGAGAGGCCGAGGCCCGTACCCCGCCCCGTGGGCTTCGTCGTGAAAAAGGGCTCGAAGGCCCTCGCGAGCACATCGGCGGACATGCCGGATCCGGTATCGGACACCGACACGGCGACATACTGGCCAGGCTCCACGTCCTGCTGAGTGGCCGCATAGGCCCGATCCAACTCGACATTCTCAGTCTCGATGACGATGGAGCCCCCATCGGGCATGGCGTCCCGGGCGTTGATGACGAGATTGAGCAGCGCATTCTCCAGCTGGTGCGGATCGCAGAGAACCCGCCAGAGATCCCGGCCGGCCCTCAGCTCGACGCTGATCGTCTCGCGGGTCGTGCGCCGGAAGAGCTCGTCCATCACGGCCACGAGGCTATTGGCATCGACAGGCTTTGGATCGAGCGGCTGACGCCTTGAAAAGGCGAGAAGGCGATGCGTGAGCGCAGCAGCCCGGTCTGCCGAGGACATGGCAGCCTCGACATAGCGTCCGATTTCGCCCGTGCGCCCCTGCGCGAGGCGCGTTCGGATGAGATCCAGGCTGCCGATCACGCCGGTCAGCAGATTGTTGAAGTCGTGAGCGATGCCGCCGGTCAGCTGGCCCACCGCTTCCATCTTCTGCGACTGCCGCAAGGCTTCCTCAGCCTGTTTCAGCGCCTCGGCCGCCTCCCTCTCGGCAGTCATGTCGCGCCCCACCGCATGGATGAAGCGCTCGTCCGAAACGGCCATCCAGGCAATTCGCCGATACGACCCGTCCCGGTGGCGGAGCCTGCTGTCGATGCTGCAGGCATTCGAATCGCGTGCAAGTCGCTTGACCGCCTGACGGGCGTCGTTCAGGTCATCCGGATGAATGAGATCGAGGATCGACGATCGAGTGAGATCGCCGCTCTTCCAGCCGAGCATTCGGCTCCAGGCGGGATTGGCCGCTATGATCGCTCCCTCGAAATCGACGACGAGCATGAGATCGGTCGAAAGACGCCAGAGGCGGTCCCGGTCACGCGTCCGCTCCTGGACACGCTTCTCCAGCGTGGCGTTCAGATGGGCCAATGCCTCCGCGGCCATCTTCTGATCCTGGATGTCGGTATTGGTGCCGATCCACCGAATGACGCTCCCGGCATGATCCCGAACGGGAACGGCTGTCGACAGAAACCAGCGGTAGGTCCTGTCGCTCGCCCTCCTGAGCCTGACCTCGCTTTCGAAGAGCCTCCCCTGTTGCAAGGCCTGTCGCCAGGCTCGCGCGACCACCGGATAGTCGTCCTGATGGATGATCCGCTCCCAGGCTCCGGCCGCGAGCTCATCGAGGGTGACGCCGAGGAATTCGTGGAATCGCCCGTTGAACCACGCGACCGATCCGTCCGGTCCCGCCTCCCACACCTGGTGAGGAACGGCCTCGAGAAGTGCCCGGAACCGTGCCTCGCTGGCGCGCAGCGCCTCTTCCGACGCCTTGCGGTCGGTGATGTCCCGGTAGAAGGTCACGATGCCGCCCGGAACGGGACAGAGGCGCAGTTCGAGCCAGCGGTCCTTCCCGAAGCCGAGATAGCGGCGTTCGATCGACAGTTGCACCTGCTCCGCGAGGCATTTCCGATAGGCGTCCTCCAGGATGGAGCCCGCCGATGTGGGCCACGCCTCCCAATGCGTCTTGCCGATGATCGCGCCGGCCTCTCGCCCGTCATATGTGAGGGCGGCGGGGTTCAGCCTGGTGACCCGGAACTCCTCATCGAAGGCCACGAAGCCGTCGCCCAGAACCTCCAGGATCGCCTCCGATCGCTCGTTGCTGGCGCTCAATTCGCGCTCTCGCCGGACACGGGCGGTCACGTCGCTGCCATGAACGGCTATTCCGAGGAGCGTCCCGCTCTCCTCCCGGACGGGCCGGAACGAGAACTCGACGAACCGCTCCTCGGCAGTGTGCTCGGGATCCCCCTGGGAAAGGATGGGCACCTGCAGAGGATCGGGAGGCATGATGCCGGCACGGACCTGATCGAGATGCTCTTTAAAGCCTGCCCAACGGACCAGGGGCGTCTCGTCCAGGGGGAGATCGGTGACGTCCCGGCCTCCGGTCAATTGCCGAAAATCGTTGTTCGTCAGGAGAATGGTGTCGTTCCGGCTGTGCAGGCAGCAGAAGAAGCCAGGTCCCTGCCGAAGGATGGACAGAAGCTGCCCGATCGAGGCGTTGGGCGCACCAAGGCCGATGGCGTCCGCCTGGGAGCCGCGCAGGTGAGGAGTGACGTCATCGTTCATAACGCTCGAACTTTGGGCATCCTGCGGTTTCAGAGATGCGGCACCGGCCTTCCGAGCCGATACCGCTCCATTCCGGTTAGACCGGGGAACGAGTGCCGCCTCATGCGGAGTGCCCCACTCTAAATGCTATCTCGTTGCACTTCAACCGCCCTCGGATCGGTCCATCAGAGTGGAATCCGGTGAGATCAGGCCCGTTTCAGAAGTTCCGCCCGTCCACGGGGATGATCTTGAGCTGCGACGGATCCACGTCCTCGAGGCACCGTATGTTGATGGCCGCGGTCGCCTCTCCTGTGGGCTTGCTGCCT
>DASRWK010000404.1:0-1688 GCA_035776715.1 Microvirga sp. | reverse complement strand
CGGCGCCATACGGCGTCGCGCCCGCCGCGTCTCTGGCGGAATGGCTGAAGGAATGCGGCGCGACATACACCCAATTCGGCCTGTACTCCGGAGATCCGGGACGGGGCGAGAAGGGACTGGCGATTTTCCCGGACCGAAAGGACGAGTTCCGGCGCAGCGTCGCCGATGGTCTCGACTACGCGGAAGCGATCGGCGTCACCATGGTCCATGCCATGGCCGGCGTGCTTCCTGAGGCGCAACGCACGCAGGCTCATTGGGACTGCTATATCGAGAATCTGACCTTCGCGGCCCAGGAAGCCTCCAAGCGTGGGATCACCATTCTGGTGGAGGCCATGAGCGCGGGCGCGGTGCCCGATTATTTCATCGAAACGCCGGATCGTGCTGCCGATGCCATCGCCGAAGCGGAGCAATCGAACATCCGCTTGCTGTTCGACGTTTTCCATACCGTGAACAGCGGGCTCGACGTCTACGGGCAGATCCGTCGGCACGCGCCGCTGATCGCCCACGTGCACATCGCCGACTTTCCGGGACGGCACGAACCCGGCTCCGGCACGCTGGATTTCGCACGGATCGGCCAGACACTGGCAGAGACCGGTTATAAGGGCGTTCTCGGCTGCGAGTATGTTCCTGCAGGACAGACCGAGGACGGGCTCGACTGGCTGAAAGCCGCCGCCTAGTTCATCCCGTCAGACCGAGTGTAGAAAGGTAAGCCATGGCCTCGAAACTAGCTCAGCTGCGGACGATGACGACCGTAGTGGCGGATACCGGCGACATCGACGCCGTGCGTCAGCTGAAACCGGTCGACTGTACCACCAACCCGACCATCGTGCTCAAGGCGCTCGAGACACCGGCCTTCGAAGAGACCATCGCCGAGGATCTGCGGTGGGGATCCCGGAAGATCGGTCCCGAGGACGCCGTCATCAACGCCGTGGCCGACCGTCTCGCCGTGTCGGTGGGAGCAGCGCTCGCCCGTGAGGTTCCGGGCCGCGTCTCCACGGAGGTGAACGCCGACCTGTCGTTCGACATCGAAGGATCGCTGAGATGCGCGCGGCGCATCATTTCCGATTATGAGCAACGGGGCATCGATCGTGACCGGATCCTGATCAAGCTCGCCGCGACCTGGGAGGGAATTCGAGCGGCGGAAGTCCTCCAGCGGGACGGGATCGACTGCAACCTGACGCTCATCTTTTCCCGCGCGCAGGCCATCGCCTGTGCGGATGCGGGCGTGTACCTGATTTCGCCCTTCGTCGGACGCATCCTCGATTGGCACGTCAAGTCCACGGGAAAGAACTATGCGGCGGAAGAGGATCCTGGGGTTCTCTCGGTTCGGGCGATCTATGACTATTACAAGTCCAACGGCATCGGCACGATCGTCATGGGCGCTTCGTTCCGGAACACGGGCGAGATCGAGGCGCTGGCCGGGTGCGACCGACTGACCATTGCGCCGTCCCTTCTTCGGGAACTCGACGCCGCCGAGGGAGTGCTGGAACGTCGGCTTTCCCCGGAAACGGCTCAAAGGATCGCGCCCATCCCAATGGACGAACGGCGCTTTCGGTGGGAAATGAACGAGGACGCCATGGCGACCGAGAAACTGGCCGAAGGCATCCGCACCTTCGCCAGGGATCTGCAGGCCCTCCGCACAATGGTCGGGCAAAGGCTGCACGCGAGCGGAAGATGATGAAGGGTCA
>DASRWK010000403.1:0-4502 GCA_035776715.1 Microvirga sp. | reverse complement strand
TGAAGCGCTGGAGGAAAGCGCAGGTCTCGGAGCCGTAGACGCCCCGCTCGTGCGAGGAGAATTCCCCCGGGCAGAACAGGACCCGCACATGACCCTGCGATACCAGAGCGTTCGCGGCGGCAAAGCAGTTGGTGATGACCGTGATCCTTTCGGCGGTTTCGGCGAGAACATGCGCGAAACGGGCCGTGGTCGAACCAGAGTCGATCATGATCACGTCGCCGGGCTTCACCAGCCCGACGGCGGCCCGGGCGATCGCCTCGCGTTCCTCCACGGCGAGTGTATTGCGGTCCTGGAAGACGGGCTGGAGCCCGAGCTGTCGCCCGGCGGCGCCTCCATAAGTACGGCTGACGAGGCCCCGCTGCGTCAGCTCCTCGATATCCCGCCGCACCGTCTCCGCCGAGACGCCGAGTCTGCGAGCGAGATCCGACGTTCGCACGGCCGGGCTCAGGCCCAGCTCAGCCACGATCAGGCGCTGACGCGCGGCTTTCTTGCCTTCATGGAAGGACACAGGGATCTCCAGTTCACAGTCGAGGATATCGTAACTTCGTCAAAAGTGTTGGGACATCCCACATTAGTATGCTTGATCCCCCAAATTTTGTTATCTAGGCTCCCATCAGGGCATAAAGTGCCGCAAAGGAAACGCCTGCGAATGCATGTGACTGGTCTGCGCTCTCCCCGCTCCGTGATCGATGGAGCGGCGGCATGATTCCTCTTTCTCGGCTCCCGCTGGATAAGGCGCGTTCCGTGCGCGTCATCCTGTCGGATATCGACGACACCATTACGACGGAAGGCGTGCTGACCGCTTCCGCCTATACGGCGCTGGAAAATCTGCAGCGTGCCGGTTTCCTCGTAATTCCCGTGACGGGTCGTCCCGCCGGATGGTGCGATCATATCGCCCGCATGTGGCCGGTCGATGCCGTCGTGGGAGAGAATGGCGCCTTCTATTTCCGCTATGATCGTCAGCGGAGAAAGATGGAGCAGCATTTCTGGGCCACGCCCGAAGAGCTGAAGCAGAACCGCGCCAAGCTCGATGCCATCGAGAAGGAGGTCCTTGCCTCCGTTCCCGGATCGGCGCTTGCCAGCGATCAGTCCTACCGGCTGGCCGACCTCGCCATCGATTTCTGCGAAGATGTCCCGTCCCTGCCCGAATCCGAGGTCGACAGGATCGTGGCCATTTTCGAGCGCCACGGCGCGCAGGCGAAGGTCAGCTCGATCCATGTGAATGGCTGGTTCGGCGACTACAACAAGCTCAGCATGGCCAAGGCTCTTCTGGCCGATGTGTTCGGCCTGGATTGGGAGCAGGCAAAGAATTCTGTCATCTACGCGGGCGACTCACCGAACGACGAGCCCATGTTTGCCGCCTTCCCGCTTAGCGTCGGCGTCGCCAACATTCACGACTTCGAGCACCGGCTGACCCACAAGCCGGCTTACGTCGCCAAGGGGCATTCAGGGGACGGTTTCGCCGAATTGGCCGAACTTCTCCTTGCCGCCAGAGGCTAATGCGCTTTCTACTCTAGGTCTCAAGGATTACGCCGATGTCCGAGATTGTCGTCAACGCAGTTTCGAAAACCTGGGGCGGTGTCGGTGGCGTCAACCGCATCAGCTTCAAGGCCGATGCGGGGACGCTCCTGGTTCTGCTCGGCCCCTCGGGCTGCGGCAAGTCGACGACTCTGCGCCTGATCGCCGGCCTGGAAGAGGTCGATTCCGGCACCATCACCATCGGCGGGCGGGATGTGACCCACCTTTCCCCCGCACAGCGCAATATCTCGATGGTGTTCCAGTCCTATGCGCTGTTCCCCCACCTCAATGTGGCGGAGAACATCATCTTCGGCCTGCGTGTGCGCGGCGTCGGACGCGCCGAGCGGGACGAGCGCCTCAGGAAGGTAGCGGATATCGTGGGCCTGAGCCATCTGCTCGACCGCAGGCCGTCTCAACTCTCGGGCGGGCAGCGCCAACGCGTCGCCCTGGGCCGGGCCATCATTGCGGAGGCCCCCGTCTGCCTGATGGACGAACCCCTTTCGAATCTCGACGCCAAGCTGCGCCACGAGATGCGCACGGAAATCCGCAGCCTCCAGCAGCGGCTCGGCATGACGATGGTATATGTCACCCACGATCAGACCGAAGCCATGACCATGGCCGACCGGGTGATCCTGATGCGCGACGGACACATCGAGCAGAACGGCGCACCCCACGAACTCTATAACGAACCTGCGAGCGACTTCACGGCCCGCTTCATCGGCACGCCGCCCATGAACATCATTGCCTGGGAGAACGGCGCCGTCCTGGGCGTTCGTCCGGAGCATATTTCCCTTGTGGAAAGCGATGGCATTCCGGCCACCGTCAAGGCGGTGGAATATCTGGGCGCCGACAGCATCATTCTGTGCGACGTGAAGGGGGAGACCGTCTCCGTCCGACAGACCGGCTATTGTGCCCTCCCGACCGGTGCACAAGTCGCGCTCGGGTGGCAAAACCGTCACATACATCTGTTTGACAGGGACAGCGGAAAGCGTCGCGCGGGTAGCGCCCTGCCCCAGTGAGGCTTTCCTCTGATAGAGCACCGGCAGCCTCGGCCGCCGGCGCATGCTTCTAAACCCGGAAAGGGGAGGACAATGAAGTTCAAGACGAAAGCCCTGCTCACCGCAGGCCTCATGACCGTGGCGAGCCTGAGCGCCACCGTCGCTCAAGCAGTCAACCTGACCATGTATTATCCCGTCGCCGTCGGCGGGCCTGTCACGAAGGTCATCGACGACATGGTTCAGAAGTTCCAGCAAGAGAACCCGGACATCAAGGTGGAAGCCGTCTATGCCGGCAACTACACCGACACGATGACGAAGGCCATGACGGCCATGAAGGGCGGTCAGCCTCCGCAGCTCTCGGTTCTTTTCTCTACCGATCTCTTCACGCTCATGGACGAGAAGGCGATCGTGCCGATCGACGAGATTCCCGGCGCCGACAAGGACTGGCTGAACAGCTTCTACCCGGCCTTCATGGAAAACGGCCGCGTCGAGGACAAGACCTGGAGCGTACCGTTCCAGCGCTCCACCATCGTCCTCTACTATAACAAGGACGCTTTCAAGGAAGCGGGCCTCGATCCCGAGAAGCCGCCGACAAACTGGGCCGAGATGGTCGAGATGTCGAAGAAGCTCGTGAAGAAGGATGCCTCCGGCAACGTGACCCGCTGGGGTGTGGAGATCCCCTCGACGGGCTACGGCTATTGGATGCTCCAGGCGCTCGCCATCCAGAACGGCCAGAAACTCATGAACGAGGCCGGCAACCAGGTTTCCTTCAACGCGCCCAAGACCGTCGAGGCCCTGCAGTACTGGGTCGACCTCGCCGCAAAGGAAGGCGTGATGCCGAAAGGCGCCGTGGAGTGGGGCACGCTTCGCACGGACTTCCTGGAAGGCAAGACGGCCATGATGTGGCACACCACCGGCAACCTGACGGCGGTCAAGGAAGGCGCGCGGTTCGATTTCGGCGTCGCCATGCTTCCGGCCAAGGAGCGTCGCGGCTCTCCGACCGGCGGCGGCAACTTCTATGTGTTCAAGAGCGCTTCCCCCGAGCAGCAGCAGGCTGCTGTCAAGTTCATCCGCTGGATGACCGCTCCCGAACGCGCCGCCGAGTGGAGCATCAAGACGGGCTATGTGGCCGTGACGCCCGCCGCCTACGAGACTGACGTCATGAAGAACTACGTCAAGGACTTCCCGCAGGCCGTCGTGGCACGCGACCAGCTGGAACATGCCGTGGCCGAGCTGTCGGTGCATGACAACGGGCGCATCTACAAGATCGTCAACGATGCGGTGCAGGCGGCCGTCACCGGAACGCAGTCTCCGCAGGAGGCTCTCGACAGCGCTCAGAGGCAGTCCGAGCGCGTCCTCAGCCGCTACAAGTAATCCAGCCTCATGTGCTGCGGCGGTTCTCGCCGCAGCACATTCATCGACCCTGCAGGAGAGAGCGATGGTATCCGCCGTCATGAGTGCCGCCGAGCCCAGGGCCATCAGACGCAAGGCGTGGCTGACGAACGTGAACGCTTGGCTGCTCCTCCTGCCCGCCGTCGTTCTCCTGACGGCCTTTACCCATTATCCGATCCTGGCGACGCTCTATCATAGCTTCTTCTCGCTGAGCCGGGGCGGAGCCTCCGAATTCGTCGGCCTGGAGAACTATACCTACATGCTGGAGGACGATGTCTTCTGGCAGGTGCTGCGCAACAACATCGTATTCGCCATCGCCACCGTTCCGACCAGCATTGCGCTCGCGCTCCTGATGGCCGTGTGGGTGGACAAGAAGATGGCGGGCCGTTCCTTCCTGCGCCTCGCCTTCTTCACGCCGACCGTGCTTCCGATGATCGCGGTGGCGAATATCTGGCTGTTCTTCTACACGCCGAACTACGGCCTGCTCGATCAGTTCCTGAAGAGCCTCGGCTTTGCCGGCCACAACTGGCTGGGAGACCCGGCCACCGTCATGAGCTGCCTTGCCGTCATGGTGGTCTGGAAGGAGGCGGGCTT
>DASRWK010000402.1:0-2004 GCA_035776715.1 Microvirga sp. | reverse complement strand
GATCCGGCATTCGATGGCCCAGCCGTCGCGCCGGACGTCGTCCTGAGTCAGCGGCAGTTTCTCGCCGGCTGCGACGCGGATCATCAGCTCCACCAGGTCGAGCCCGGTGATGCATTCCGTGACCGGGTGCTCCACCTGCAGGCGCGTGTTCATCTCCATGAAATAGAAGCGGTCGGGGCGAAGCCCCTCGCGACCGTCGGCGATGAACTCCACCGTCCCCGCGCCCACATAGCCCACGGCCCGGGCGGCTTCGACGGCAGCCCGGCCCATGGCCTCCCGCATCTCAGGCGTCATGCCGGGAGCCGGGGCCTCCTCGATCACCTTCTGATGGCGGCGCTGGAGGGAGCAGTCCCGTTCGAAGAGATGCACCACGTTGCCGTGCGTATCGGCGAAGACTTGAATTTCGATATGGCGCGGCGAGAGAACGTATTTCTCAACCAGCACTCGCGGATCGCCGAATGCGTTCTGCGCCTCGCGCTGCGCGCTCTCCAGAGCGGCATCGAAATCGGCTGCCTTCTCGACGCGCCTCATCCCCTTGCCGCCGCCGCCCGCCACGGCCTTGATGAGGACCGGATAGCCGATCTCGTAGGCTTTCTGGCGCAGGAAATCGGGGTCCTGCTTCGAGCCGTGATAGCCAGGCACCACGGGCACGCCCGCCTGCTGCACGAGCGCCTTCGCTGCATCCTTCAGCCCCATGGCCTTGATGGCCGAGGCCGGAGGACCGACGAAGACGATGCCGTTGGCCGCGCAGGCCTCGGCGAATTCGGCGCGCTCGGACAGAAAGCCGTATCCGGGATGGATGGAGGCCGCCCCGGCATGTCTGGCGACCTCGATGATCCTGTCGATCCGGAGATAGCTCTCACGGGCGGGAGCGGGACCGATCATGTAGGCCTCGTCGGCCATCTGCACGAAGAGCGCGTTCGCATCCGCCTCGGAATAGACGGAGATGGTGCGCATCCCCAGACGCTTGGCGGTGCGGATGATCCGGCAGGCAATCTCACCGCGGTTGGCGATCAGGACACTCTCGAGCATGGCCATCCCTTCAGATCCGACTTCGGGTTCAGTTTGTGAGCAGCTAGAGCAAAACCTATGCCGCTTGTCACCTCCGAAGCTAGGGCCATCGGCAACTTGTTGGAGTCTCCGGCGGCGTCCATGTCGCGAAATCCCACGGACAATGTCAAAGGCGCGGATCCCGGCTCAAGGTTGGGATCACGAATGAGGGGCCCGTGACGGTGCCGGGTGAGACGCCTAGCGTCTCCCCATCGTCATGGCCGGGCTTGTCCCGGCCATCCCGGCCCGAAAGGCGCGGCGCCGTTCAGGATCGGGAGCACCGGCACGAGGCCGGTGATGACGTTGAGGATGCTCGAAATTCTCACTCGTCCGACGACCGCGATGACCTTCAGGCTTTCGCCCGGACATGCGCCATCGCCTCCCCGGGCGTAGCCGGGAAGACATCGTCACCGCCGATGCTGCCGCTGTTGGAGGGGAGCTCACGCCCCGAATCCGGGTGCGCCCGGCTGCGGTGGCGAGGCAACACGCGAGGAGGGAGAGGAGCCAATGGGCGAGCGGTAGCGCAAGGCGCACCCTGCAATGCCGGGTTCCTCTCCGTCATGTCCGGCTTGAGGCCGGACATGACGATGCGGCAGGACGGGTTCCCAGAGACAAGCCCGGGGATGAGTGCTCGGAAAACGGCCTACGCGTCCTTGAGGCGGTTCAGCGCCTCTTCCATCTTCGTCTTGCGCGCGACCGCCTCCTCGCGGCGCTCGCGCTGCTCCTCGACGACTTCTTCGGGTGCCCGCTTGAGGAAGTCAGCGTTCCCGAGTTTCGCATCGATCTTGGCGATGTCGACGTCGAGCTTCTGGATTTCCTTGGCAAGACGCGCGCGCTCGGCAGCGAGGTCGATCACGCCCTCGAGCGGCAGCGCCGCCACCTCGCCGCGGATGAGGAGCTGGATCGAGCTCTTCGGCGCGGCATCCGCGAACGAGATGTCCGAGAGGCGTGCGA
>DASRWK010000401.1:0-3727 GCA_035776715.1 Microvirga sp. | reverse complement strand
CGTTGTAATGCTGGCGGCCCATCTCCACGAAGGTCTCGTAGGTGCCCTGCACAATGCCCTGGCTGCCGATGTAGATCCAGGACCCGGCTGTCATCTGGCCGTACATCATGAGGCCCTTGCGGTCGAGCTCGTTGAAATGCTCCCAGGTGGCCCAGTGCGGCACGAGATTGGAATTGGCGATCAGAACCCGCGGGGCATCCGCATGCGTACGAAAGACGCCGACGGGCTTACCGGACTGCACGAGAAGCGTCTCGTCACTTTCCAGGTTCCTCAGGGCCGCCACGATGCGGTCGAAGCTGTTCCAGTCGCGCGCCGCGCGGCCGATGCCGCCATAGACGACGAGTTCGCCCGGCCTCTCGGCCACATCCGGGTCAAGATTGTTCATGAGCATGCGCAGAGGCGCTTCGGTCAGCCAGCTCTTGGCCGACAGTTCGGTGCCGTGGGCGGCGCGGATCACGCGGGAGTTGTCGATACGGGTCATGAAGTGGTCCTTACGTCATGGATCGGCGGGGCAATGCCCTTCAGGTTTCAGCGATGGAGATGGGTGTCTCCCTTTTGGCGTCGCCCTGGTTCGGCTAAACGGCCCCTGTCACGAAAGGCAGGGCTTCGCGGCCTACAGCGTCCACCAGCGCTCCCGAGCGCACGAGGGTCGTGGCCGCGGCGATGTCGGGGGCGATGTAGCGATCGTCGTTCAAGGTCGGCACGATCTTGCGGAGGGCAGCGCGCGCCGCCTCCAGACGAGGGCTCGAGGCCAGCGGGGCATGGAAGTCGCAGCCTTGCGCCGCGGCCAGAAGCTCGATGCCGATGACATTCGCCGCGTTCTCGGCCATGGCCAGGAGCCGGCGCGCACCATGGGCCGCCATCGAGACATGATCTTCCTGGTTGGCCGATGTCGGGATGGAATCGACACTTGCAGGAAACGCCCGTTGCTTGTTCTCGGACACGAGCGCCGCGGCCGTGACCTGCGGGATCATGAAGCCGGAATTCAGGCCGGGCTCCGGGGTCAGGAAAGCGGGCAACCCCGACAGTGTCGGATCAACCAGCATCGCCATGCGCCGTTCGGAGAGCGAGCCGATCTCGCACAGAGCCATGGCGATCATGTCGGCGGCGAAGGCGACGGGCTCGGCATGGAAGTTGCCGCCGGATATGACCTCGCCCGTTTCTGCGAAAACCAGCGGATTGTCGGAGACGCCGTTGGCCTCGATTGCGAGCGTCGCTCCTGCCTGACGTAGAAGGTCGAGACAGGCGCCCATCACCTGCGGCTGACAGCGCAGGCAGTAAGGGTCCTGCACGCGGTCGTCATTGGTGAGGTGGGAGGCCCTGATCTCGCTCGCCGCCATGAGCTCGAGTAAGGAGGCCGCGACCTCAATCTGCCCGCGATGGCCGCGGACGGCCTGGATCCGCGGATCGAAAGGCCTGTCCGATCCCCGCGCGGCATCCGTGGCGAGGGCGCCAGTGACAAGTCCGGCCTGCAGAAGGCGCTCGGCATGGAACAGCCCCGCCAAAGCCAGAGCGGTCGATGTCTGCGTTCCGTTGAGGAGCGCGAGGCCTTCCTTGGGCCCGAGTTCGAGAGGCGCCAAGCCTACGCGTTCGAGCGCCTCGTCAGCCGGCACCTGTTCCCCGTCGAGGAAGAACGCCCCGATGCCCATCATGGCGGCGGTCATATGCGCGAGAGGGGCGAGGTCGCCCGAGGCGCCGACGGAGCCTTGCGCCGGGATCACAGGGATGAGGTCGGCCTCGAGGCAGCGGATGAGATGCTCGATGGTCGAGCAGCGCACGCCCGAGGCACCCTGCGCCAGGCTGGCAAGCTTCAGGGCCATCATCAGGCGAACAACCGGAACAGGGAGAGGCTCGCCCACTCCCGCTGCGTGAGAGATCACGATGTTGCGCTGAAGCATGACGAGATCGGCATCGCTGATGCGGACATTCGCCAGCTTCCCGAAGCCGGTATTGATGCCGTAGACGCTCTCACCCTTAGCGACGATCGCATCGACGGCGGCGGCCCCTTGCGCCACCCTGGAATCCCATCCCTTCTGAAGCGTGAGCGCAGCGCCGTGATAGATGTCGCGCCATTGCGCCAGAGTGGCGGCGCCGGGAATGAGCGTCACGGTATGGTTCATTGTCCCCTCCAGACGCGGGAGTGCAGCGGGTTGAAGCCGATCCGGTAGACAAGCTCGGCGGGCCGCTCGATGTCCCAGATGGCCAGATCGCACCACTTGCCGGGCTCGAGCGTGCCGATTTCCTGCGAGCGGCCGAGCGCCCGCGCCGCTTCGCGCGTTACGCCTGCGATGCACTCGTCGACGGTGAGCCTGAACAGGGTCGCGCCCATGTTCATCGTCAGCAGCAGCGATGTCAGCGGTGAGGTCCCGGGGTTGCAGTCGGTCGCAAGCGCCATCCGGGTGCCGTGGGCGCGGAACAGCTCGACGGGCGGCACCTGTTTCTCGCGCAGCATGTAGAACGCACCGGGCAAGAGAACGGCCACCGTCCCCGAGCGAGCCATGGCGGCGGCGCCCTCTTCATCGGTGTATTCGAGATGGTCTGCCGATAGGGCGCCGTACTCGGCCGCAAGCTTGGCCCCGTGCAGGTTGGACAGCTGGTCTGCGTGCAGCTTCACCGGCAATCCGGCGAGCTTCGCTGCCGCGAAGACCCGCTCCACCTGTTTGGGCGAGAAAGCAATTCCTTCGCAGAAGGCGTCGACCGCGTCGGCTAAATCCTCGCGCGCGACGGCAGGCAGGAACTCGTTACAGATGCGCTCGATGAACCTGTCCTTGTCGCCGTCCGCCTCCGGCGGCAGGGCATGGGCGCCAAGGAACGTCGTCAGGACCGACACGTTACGGATGCGTGTCAGCTGACGCGCGGCCCGGAGCATCCGAAGCTCCGTCTCGACGTCGAGACCGTAGCCGGACTTCACCTCGACCGTGGTCACGCCTTCGGCCAGCAAATGATCGAGGCGCGGCAAGGCCGAGGCGACGAGCTCCTCCTCTGCAGCGGCACGGGTCGCCCGGACCGTCGAGAGAATTCCGCCTCCGGCGCGCGCGATGTCCTCGTAGCTTGCACCCGCCAAGCGCATTTCGAATTCCTGGGCGCGATTGCCACCGAAGACCAGATGAGTGTGGCAGTCGACCAGGCCGGGAGTGATCCAGCGACCGGCGCAATCAATTATCCGCGCGGCATCCCAGGTCGAAGGCAGGTCCTCTTGCGGTCCGGCATAGGCGATCCGCCCGCCTTTCGCGCCGATGGCTCCTGCCTCGACGATCCCCAAGCCTTCACGCCCCTCCGCGAGGGTCGCCAGGCGTGCATTCAACCAGACGGTATCGAATTGCATGGTCGGCCTTGATTGCTTGTGATATGTATAGTCATAAGTACGTCATTTTGACTTGTCTATACATTAATCGAAGATCTGATTAGACAATGGTCGTAAGGCGGGAGAAGGGATTGACGGTGCAGAAGCCATGCTTGCGAAGAATCCCGAAGGAATGCCGCCCGGCCCGCAACGGGACATGGCCGGGCTCGAAGGGCGGAACACCGTGCATCTGAACCAGAAAATCCGCAGAGACATCGAGGGCAAGATCATGTCCGGCGAGTGGCCGCCCGGGCACCGTCTGCCCTACGAGCACGAATTGATGGCTGAATACGGCTGCTCGCGCATGACAGTCAGCAAGGTTTTGTCCGGCCTTGCCGTGCAGGGTCTCATCACGCGGCGGCGGCGCGCAGGATCAGTCGTTGC
>DASRWK010000400.1:0-1967 GCA_035776715.1 Microvirga sp. | reverse complement strand
GGTCGTAACCGTCCACCGGCTGCGGAAAGCGCTTGGTCGGCACCTTGATCTCCACCGATGAGACGAAGAGCGTGTCGCCAATCTTCACCATGCCCTGCGGATGATGGGTCACGAAATTGATAGGAACCGCCGAGACCGGCTTCCATTGTGTGCCGCGGGAGAGCTTCGTGACCCGTTCGGCCAGGAGATTCCGGTCGGGTTCGGCGGCCTGCGGGATCGAGGCAGCTCCCCCGAGGCAGAGCACCGTCAGAAACGCGGTCAGGCAACGTCGTGAAAAGCGATTCATGGCACTCCTCCCTGATGACGATCCGCTTCTAGCGAGCGGGCGATGTCACTTTAGTGTCGAGTGCCGATCCGCAGCAATGCCGCTAGGTCAGGATGCCTCTTCGCCATGGATCGGGCTCAACCCTCCAGTTCCTCGCGCAGCATCTCGAGCTCCAGCCAGCGTTCCTCCGCCGCGTGCAGGTCGGCCTGCAACTGCGTCAGGGTATCCATGGCCTTCTGGAAGCGGGCCGGGTCGCGGGAATAGAGTTCGGGATCGGCGAGGATCTCCTGCACCTTGGCGATCTTGGCCTCGAGCTCCTCCATGCGCTTCGGGAGCGTCTTGAGGTCGTGCTGTTCGTTGAAGCTGAGCTTGCGCTTGGCTTGAGCCGAAGGAGCGGACGCGGGCTTGTCCGAATTCCGGGGCTTGGTCTCCTTCTCCGCGACGCGGGCCTGTACCCCCTGCCCGCGCTGGGCCACCATGTCGGAATAGCCGCCTGCATACTCGATCCAGCGCCCCTCGCCTTCCGACACCAGAACGGAGCCGACCGTGCGGTCGAGGAAGTCGCGGTCGTGGCTGACCAGGATCACCGTGCCGGAATAATCCGTGATCATCTCCTGGAGCAGGTCGAGGGTCTCCAGGTCGAGGTCGTTGGTGGGCTCGTCGAGGACGAGGAGATTCGAGGGCTGCGCCAGCGCGCGGGCCAGCATGAGTCTGTTGCGCTCGCCGCCGGAGAGCACGCCCACGGGCGTGCGGGCCTGCTCGGGCGAGAACAGGAAGTCCTTCATGTAGCCGATCACGTGCTTCGTCTGCCCGCCGATGGTGACGCTGTCGCCACGCCCTCCGGTGAGCGTTTCCGCCACGGTGGCATTGGGATCGAGGCTCGCGCGGCGCTGGTCGAGGGTGACCATCTGCAGATTGGAGCCGAGCCGCACCCGTCCGGAATCCGGCTGGAGATTGCCCGTCAGCAGGTTGATGAGCGTGGTCTTTCCCGCCCCGTTCGGCCCGATGATGCCGAGGCGGTCCCCACGCAGGAGGCGCAAGGACAGGTTCGAGACGATGGACCGCTCCCCATAGGCCTTCGAGACGCCCTCCGCCTCGACCACGAGGGTGCCGGATTGCTCGGCCTCGGCAAGGGTCATGCTCACCGTGCCGACCGCGCGCGTCCGGTCGCGGTATTGCTGGCGCATGGCGTGCAGGTTGCCGAGGCGGCGCACGTTGCGCTTGCGCCGGGCCGTCACCCCGTAACGGAGCCAGTCGGCCTCGGCCACGAGCTTGCGTCCGAGCTTGTGATGCTCGGCCTCCTCCTGCTCCAGCACCTGGTCGCGCCATTCCTCGAAATGGGCGAACCCCCGGTCCATGCGGCGGGTGCGGCCCCGGTCGAGCCAGACGGTGGATTGGGACAGGCTTTCCAGGAAGCGCCGGTCGTGGCTGATGAGCACGAGTGCCGAGCGGAGGCTCTTGAGTTCGCTTTCGAGCCATTCGATGGCCGGCAGGTCGAGGTGGTTGGTGGGCTCGTCGAGCAGCAGGATATCGGGCTCCGGCGCCAGGACATGGGCGAGCGCCGCGCGACGGGCCTCGCCGCCCGAGAGGCGGTCCGGGCGCTCCTCGCCGGTCAAGCCGAGCTGCTCCAGGACGTAGCGCGCGCGGTAGGGATCGTCGCCGGGGCCGAGGCCCGCTTCCACATAGGCCAGGGTCGAGGGAT
>DASRWK010000399.1:0-6873 GCA_035776715.1 Microvirga sp. | reverse complement strand
GAGGAGCTGCCGCTGGCGTAGAGCTGTTCCACATGAGCGGCGAGGGTATGGCTGACCGTGGTGTAGACCCGGTCCGCCGTGCCGCCGGTGGCGGTTTCCACGATCCTGTCGCCGGCATTGTCCACATAGTAGATGTCGTTGCCCGTGCCGCCCTCGAGGCGGTCCGCTCCGGCTCCGCCCTTGAGCACGTTACGGGCCGAATTCCCGATGATCCGGTCATTGCCGCTGCCGCCGACGGCATTCTCGATCAGGGAACGGGCGTCGCCTCGGTAGAGGCGTGCATTGGCGACGTTGCCCAGGGCGGGCCGGACGACGCCGGTTCCGTCCAGATCGGCCAGCTGTGCCGTGCTGAAGGTGGAGAAGGCTCCCGGCCGGAGATCGAGAACGAGACCGGTCGTGTAGCCTGACAGATCATAGGTGTCGTTTCCGCCGCCGTCCCAGACCGTCATGAAGATCTTGTTGTTGAGGGGCGTACCCCAGTCCACTCCGTTGACGGTGATCTGGCCCGTGGTCGGATTCCAGCGATAGACCGTGTTGCCCGCGTTGGCGTTGAAATTGGCCCCGTACATGTACTGGAGAGCGGCGATGTCGTTCTGCATGTAAGTGGTGGGGTTATCGCTCTCCATGTTGCCGCGAACGAAATCCGTCTGCGCGCCCGGATAGCTCCGGTACGTCATGAGGGAGTAGTTCCAATTGTCCTCGGCAAAGGGCAGGGCCCCGGAGGGGAATCCGTTGAATCCCTCCGTCTCGTGTCCGTGCTTCAGGCCCAGCGCATGCCCCACCTCATGAAGGATAGTGGCAAAGCCCCAGTTTCCGAGGTTGGGCGTCATGTAGGTCGGCCCGCCGTTCGGATTCATCCAAATGTCGCCATCCTGGTCGAAGCCGGCGGGATAATAGCCGACGGCCGTACCGGGAGTGTTCGACAGGGCGAAGCGGATGCTCGCGGGTGCGTTGAGAGCGGGCACGACTTCAGCAAATTCCAGGTTGGTGTAAGTCTGAATCCAAAAGAATGCGGTTCTGAGCGCCCATTTCTGGCTGTCGTTGGCCCCTCCCTGAAAGCCTGCGAGTTCGCCGGTGGGATTTCCCTGCCAATCCCTGTACCCGGCTCCATAGTGAGTGGTCGAAGTCGGAAAGCTGAAGGTCAGGCTGGTCAGGCCCCATTTGACCCCCGACAGGAGGCTGTTGATCGACGGGTCGCTGCTAGGCGTGACTCCGGGCATAGTACGTTCCCCAGCTACGGACGTCGGAAGTCCCCGCGCGTAGATCGCAGACGGGACGCGACGGCACATCATCGTCAGTGGCGGTTCATCACCGACATTGTCGATATGTTATCACGTATAAACGTCAATAAAAGGGGGGCTCGCCGCATGCGAAGCGACCCGGGTGCGCTGGAACACGCGTGGGCGCTTTACGGCATCTTCTGCCGGACATCTCAGGCGTCTCGAACCGGGCGAGGCCCTCACCCGGGGAATGGCCTCGGATCATCCGCGGAGGAGCCGAGACCATTCGAAACAAGCTTGCGCGGTGGATGTGCCGGTTACTTCGCAGCGATGACTGCGATCTCGACCTTGAACTGAGGAGCCGCGAGCTTCGCCTCGACGGTCGCGCGGGCAGGGGTGTTGCCGGGGGAGACCCAGGCATCCCACACGGCGTTCATTTCCTGGAACGTGGCCATGTCGGTGAGCCAGATATTGGCCATCAGGATCTTCGACTTGTCGGTGCCGGCCTCGGCGAGCAGGCTGTCGATGATCGTGAGGATTTCCTGCGTCTGCTCCGTGACGCTCTTGCCCGCGGTCTGATTGGCGACCTGACCCGCGAGATAAACCGTGTCGCCGTGAACGACGGCGCCGCTCATGCGGGGGCCGGGCTTGATGCGTTGAATCGTCATGAATTTTCCTTGCGCTTCTGGAAGAAGGGAGAGGGGCTTTTTCAGGGGTCGACGGCTCAAGGTCAAGATCAGTACAGGGTCGTTTTCTGCCGCTCGGGCAGAGCCTTGTCGTAAGCCTCGCCGTCGAAGCGGTCGGCGCTCAGGGCCGCGAGGATCTGCCCGGCACTCGGCAGGGCTTCACGTGCCACATGCCTTTGCGGGTTCCAGAGCTCGGAGCGCAGGATCGCGCGGGCGCACTGGAAAAAGACCGTGTCGACGGTGATCGCGATCACCGATTTCGGCGCCTTGCCGTCCACGGCGAAGCTCTCCAGCAGGGCGGGTTCGACGGAGATCGCCGCGCGGCCGTTCACCCGGATCGTCTCGCCGATGCCGGGAATCAGGAAAAGCAGCGCCACATGCGGATCGCGGACGATGTTGCGGAGCGAATCGATGCGATTGTTGCCGCGCCGGTCCGGCAGCAGCAGGGTCCTGTCGTCCTGCACCCGCACGAAGCCGGGCCCGTCCCCCCGCGGGGAGCAGTCGAGCCCCTCGGGCCCGCGCGTGGCGAGCGCCACGAAAGGCGCCGCCTCGATGAAGGCGCGGTACTCGGGAACGATGCGCTGCGCCTCCTTCAGGATCGAGGCCTCGGCCGGCTGGCCGTAGAGGGCTTCGAGTTCGGCGATGTTGGAGATCGTGGCCGGCATGAAGTGCCCCTCCTGAACCTGGACCGGAACAGGCATAACCCTGCCTCGCCTTGGCCGCAACGGAGGGATGCGTCACGCATCCTTGTGCCTCTGGAGACCATGTGGAAGAGCTTGAAGGCCAAGGAACCCTGCCATGAATCCTGCCACGACCACCGTCACGAGCGCGAAAGACGTCAAGCGCCCGCCCTATGCGGGCTACGCCATGGCGGCGATCGGCGCGGCGCTGTTCGCCTCGAAGGGCATCATCATCAAGCTCGCCTATGCCGAAGGGATCGATGCGGAGACGACCTTGGCCCTGCGGATGATCCTGTCCCTGCCGTTCTACCTGGTCATCGGCATTCATGCCCTGGCCCATACGAGAGCCAAGGGCGAACCCCTGCCTGACGGGAAGCTCCTGCTGCGCACGATCGGGGTCGGGCTCGTCGGCTACTGGACGTCGAGCTATCTCGACTTCAAGGGGCTGGAATACATCTCGGCGCATTTCGAGCGGCTGATCCTCTTCACCTATCCGCTCTTCGTGGTGCTGTTCGGCGCGGCCTTCTTCCGCCAGCCCATCAGGCCCAAGGCGCTTCTTGCCTTCGCCATCAGCTATGCCGGCCTGGCGCTGCTCTTCGTGCAGAACATGGCGGCTTCCGGCTCCGCCACGGGGACGGGGGCTCTCTATGTGCTCTCCGCCGCGGTCACGTTCGCGCTCTATCAGCTGCTGGCCAAGCCCCTGATCATGAAGATCGGACCGCAGCTCTTCACCTGCGTGGCCATGGGCGCGGCCGGGATCGCCGTGATTCTCCAGTTCCTGGCGACCCATCCGTTCGAGGCCATCTTCGTCTCGCCCACCCTGTGGGGGATCGGACTGGCGCTGGCCTTCGGCGCGACCGTGCTGCCGTCCTTCTTCCTGAGCGCCGCGCTCAAGCAGATCTCCGCGCAGGCCAATGCCACCATCGGCATGCTCAGCCCGGTAGTCACCATCCTGCTCGCCATGGCCGTGCTCGGCGACACGGTGAGCGGTTCCGAGTGGCTGGGCGCTGCCCTGGTCATCCTCGGCATCGGCTGGTTCACCCTGTCGGAGCGACGGGGGTAGGGCGAGGGTCCGCTCAGAACCGCAGGATTTGTCAAAAGCTTTCCGCTTAGGATCGGGCAAATAGCTCAATCGGGGGCGGGGAATGGAAGAACCGGTTTTGGAAAGCTACGCGAAACGTCTCGCGCGCGTTTCGGCCTATATCCACGATCATCTGGATGAAGAACTCACCATCGATGTTCTTGCCGGGATCGCTTGCTTGTCGCCTTATCACTGGCACCGGATTTACCACGGCTACTTCGGCGAAACGGTCGCAGCCACCGTCAAGCGCCTGAGGTTGCAGCGCGCTGCCGCCGATCTGGCTCATACGGACAAGCCGATTCCGCAGATTGCGGCGCGGGCGCGATACGACAGTCAAGCCTCCTTCACCCGCGCCTTCGGCGCTGCCTTCGGCCTGCCGCCTGCGAGATATCGCGAAGTCGGCGGCCACACGGTCTTCAAGGACTTAGCCCCTCGGGATGTTCAGGCCATGTACGACATCGCGATTGTCCGCGTTCCTGCCACGAACCTGCTCGCCATCGATCACCGCGGCTCCTATATGGGCATCGGCAAGAGCTTCGATCTTCTGTTCACCACCCTTGCGTCGCGCGGATTGATCAGGCCGAGCCCGCGGATGATCGGAGTCTATCTCGACGATCCGACAAGTGTTCCGGAGTCCGAGCTGCGGTCTCAGGCCGGTGTCGTTGTTCCTGATCCTGTTGCCGTCGATGCTCCGCTTTTGACGACGGCCGTCCGGGGCGGCGATCATGCCGTCCTGAAGTACAAGGGCCCGTACGGCGATATGCGGGCGGCCTACGACTGGCTCTTCGGCCAGTGGCTGCCCACATCCGGCCGGGAAGCCGCCGATGCCCCGGTTTTCGAGGAATATCTCAACAGCCCGCGCGATACGCCGCCGACCGAGCTGCGGACGGATATCTATCTGCCGCTGGAGTAAGACTCTCCTCGTGACAAAGAAAAAGGCGCGGTCGAAGCCGCGCCTTCCGTATTCTTGGCAGGTCCGAAGCCTTACTCCCCGGCGTTCGCGGCCTTCTGCTGATCGCGCTGGGCCTTTTCGGCGTCGCGCTCGGCCTTGAGCTGCTCGGTGATGTCCTCGCCGGTCTCCTGGTTGACCACCTTCATGGACAGACGAACCTTGCCGCGCTCGTCCATGCCGAGGAACTTCACCTTGACCTTGTCGCCTTCCTTGACGACGTCCGTCACCTTGGCGACGCGGTTCTTGGCGAGCTCCGAGATGTGCACGAGCCCGTCCCGGGAACCGAAGAAGTTCACGAAGGCGCCGAACTCCATCACCTTCACGACCGTGCCGTCATAGATCACGCCGACTTCCGGTTCCGCCACGATGGAGCGGATCCAGTTGTAGGCGGCCTTGATCGACTTGCCGTCGGCGGAGGCGATCTTGATGAGGCCGTCGTCGTTGATGTCGATCTTCGCGCCGGTCTTCTCCACGATCTCGCGGATGACCTTGCCGCCCGAGCCGATGACCTCACGGATCTTGTCGACCGGGATCTGCATCGTCTCGATGCGCGGCGCATGCTCGCCCAGCTCGGTGCGCGGAGCGGTCAGCGCCTTGTTCATCTCGCCCAGGATGTGAGCGCGGCCTTCCTTGGCCTGATCGAGCGCGACGCGCATGATCTCCTCGGTGATGCCGGCGATCTTGATGTCCATCTGGAGCGAGGTGATGCCCTGCTCGGTGCCGGCCACCTTGAAGTCCATGTCGCCGAGGTGGTCCTCGTCGCCGAGGATGTCGGACAGAACCGCGTAGCGCTCACCCTCGAGGATGAGGCCCATGGCGATGCCCGCCACCGGACGGCGCAGCGGCACGCCGGCGTCCATCAGAGCCAGCGAGGAGCCGCAGACCGTGGCCATGGAGGAGGAGCCGTTCGATTCCGTGATCTCCGACACGACGCGGATCGTGTAGGGGAACTCGTGAGAGGCCGGCAGCATCGGGTGGATGGCGCGCCAGGCGAGCTTGCCGTGGCCGATTTCGCGGCGGCCGGGCGAGCCCATGCGGCCCGTCTCGCCGACGGAGTAGGGCGGGAAGTTGTAGTGCAGCAGGAAGGTCTCCTTGCGGGTGCCCTCCAGCTCGTCGATGAACTGCTCGTCCTCGCCGGTGCCGAGGGTCGCCACCACGAGGGCCTGCGTCTCGCCGCGGGTGAAGATCGCCGAGCCGTGGGTGCGGGGAAGAACGCCCACTTCCGACAGGATCGGACGAACGGTCTTGAGATCGCGGCCGTCGATGCGCTTGCCCTCGTCGAGGATGTTCCAGCGCACGATCTTGGCCTGGACTTCCTTGAAGACGGCCTTGACCTTCTCCGGATCGAACTTGGCTTCACCCTCGGCCGGGCAGAGCGCGTCCATCACCTTCGCCTTCACGGCGTCGACCGCGTTGTACCGGTCCTGCTTCTTGGTGATCCGGTAAGCCTCGCGCAGATCCGTCTCGGCGATGTCGAGAACGGCCTTCTCCACGTCGGACGCGTCCGCGGGCTGGTAGTCGCGCGGCTCCTTGGCGGCCTTCTCGGCGAGGCGGATGATGGCCTCGATCACCGGCTGGAAGTGCTTGTGGCCGAACATCACGGCGCCGAGCATCACGTCCTCGGGCAGTTCCTTCGCCTCGGATTCGACCATGAGCACCGCGTCGGTGGTGCCGGCGACGACGAGGTCGAGAGAGGTCTGGTCCATCTCCTGGAGCGGCGGGTTCAGCCTGTACTGGCCGCCGATATAGCCGACGCGGGCCGCGCCCACCGGGCCCATGAAGGGGACGCCCGAGAGGGTCAGCGCAGCGGAAGCCGCGACCATGGCCACCACGTCGGGATCGTTCTCGAGGTCGTGCGAGAGCACGGTCACGACCACCTGCGTGTCGTTCTTGTAGCCCTCGACGAAGAGGGGGCGGATCGGGCGGTCGATGAGGCGGGAGACGAGGGTCTCCTTCTCGGTCGGACGGCCTTCGCGCTTGAAATAGCCGCCCGGAATACGACCGGCCGCATAGGCGCGTTCCTGGTAGTTCACCGTGAGCGGGAAGAAGTCGACGCCGGCCTTCGGCTCCTTGGCCGAAACGACGGTGGCGAGCACGGTGGTCTCGCCGTAGGTGGCGACCACGGCGCCATCGGCCTGGCGGGCCATGTGGCCGGTTTCGAGCGTGAGCTTGCGCCCGCCCCAGATCAGTTCTTCGCGTTGTGTATCGAACATGTTTCGTCTTTCATGACAGCAGGAGCGGGGGCTCGATGCCA
>DASRWK010000398.1:0-3860 GCA_035776715.1 Microvirga sp. | reverse complement strand
GGCGGCACGGACGGCCTCGTCTCCATCGAGGATCTCGTGGAGATGGTGGTCGGCGACATCGAGGACGAGCACGACGAGGAGGAGGACGTCACCATCACCCAGGCGGCGGACGGCACCTACATTGCCGATGCCCGGGCAAGCCTCGACGAGGTGACGGAGACGCTGGGCGTCGATCTCTCGGAGGAGGAAGGGGCCGAGGACATCGACACGATCGGCGGTTTCATCGTGACGCTGGCCGGCCGCGTCCCCTCGCGCAGCGAGATCATCGAAGGTCCGAGGGGCCTGGAGTTCGAGGTGCTCGACGCCGATCCGCGCCGGGTCAAGCGCCTGCGCATCCTCCAGCAGGTCGCACCCGAAACGGTCGTCGGAGAGCCCGCGAACGCCGCTCCGCGCCCTGAAAACGCTGCGGCGGAATGATCCCCCTGGCCGATCGCGTCATCCTCTGCCGGGGATGGCGTCGCTCGCTCCTGTGCCTTGCGGCGGGCGCTCTGGGCGCGCTGGCCATGCCGCCCTTCGGCTTCCTGCCGGCGCTCGCCCTGTCGCTGACGCCCGCCGTCTGGCTGATCGACGGAACCGCCAAGAGCGGCCTCTCCCGCTGGGCCTCCCTCAGATCGGCCGCGCTCATCGGCTGGCTCTGGGGCTTCGGCTATTTCGTGGCCGGGCTCTGGTGGCTCGGCGCGGCCTTTCTGGTGGAAGCGGATCAGTTCGCCTGGGCCCTGCCCTTCGGCGTCCTGGGTCTGCCTGCTCTCCTGGCCTTCTTCACGGCCTTCGGTTTCGCGCTCGCCCGCCTGCTCTGGCTCCCCGACGCCTCGCGCATCCTCGCTTTCGCCGTCGCGCTCACGGCGAGCGAGTGGCTGCGCGGCCACCTCTTCACCGGCTTTCCCTGGAACAATCCCGGCATGGCGCTCGGCCAGAACCTCTGGCTCATGCAGAGCGCCTCGTTCCTCGGCCTCTACGGCCTGTGTTTCCTGTCCCTCGCGATCGGCGCCTCCCCGGCCGCGATCCTCACGGGCCGCACCGCCCGCGGGCGGTGGACGATGCCGGCCCTCGGGGCGGCTGCTCTCGCGGCGCTCGGGGCTTTCGGCGCCTGGCGCATTCCCGCCACGCCCGTCGCGACGGTCGAGAACGTGCGCCTTCGCATCATGCAGCCCAACCTGGCGCAGGATGCCAAGTTCAATCCGGGCAACCGCGACGCGATCATGAGGCACTACCTGACCTTGAGCGCCGGCCCCGGGCATGACGGCCGCTCCCGCGCGGACGCCACCCATGTCATCTGGCCGGAATCCGCCTTCCCGTTCCTGCTTCACCGGGATCCGGTCTCGCTCGCCCAGATCGGAGGTCTTCTGGAGCCGGGCTCCGTGCTGATCACCGGCGCCGCCCGCATGGACGAGCCGCTGCCAGGCGAGGCTGTCGGCAAGTTCTACAACGCCATCCAGGTCATCGACGACCGCGGCACCATCCTCGGCTCCTACGACAAGGTGCACCTCGTGCCCTTCGGCGAGTATGTGCCGAAGTTTCTGGATACCCTGATCCGGGCGGCGGGCCTGCGCCAGTTCGTGCATATTCCGGGCGGTTTCGAGTCCAGCGAGAGGCGCGAGGCCCTCTCGGTCCCCGGCCTGCCGCCGGTTGCCGCCACGATCTGCTACGAGGCGATCTTCCCCGGCGCGATCCTGCCCGAGAGCGACGGTCCGCGCCCGAACCTGATCCTCAATGTCACGAACGACGGCTGGTTCGGGCGGACGACCGGGCCGTATCAGCACTTTGCTCAGGCTCGCCTGCGTGCCGTAGAGGAAGGCCTCCCTCTGGTAAGGGCGGCCAACACGGGAATATCAGCCGTTGTCGACCCTTACGGCCGGATCGTGGACAGCCTTCCACTTGGGGTTGAAGGCGTATTAGACACTGATCTTCCGGTTGCCCTGGAGGCTATTCATTCCCCAACAACAAGAAGCTTTTCTTTGACGGCGCTGCTCACGATCTGCTTAATGGCCTTGACTGTACGTCGAAAACAAAGAGCCACATCTTTACAAGATAAGTTGGATCCGACGTTACGTTAGCTTTGACATGAAAGCGTGGGGCCATGAAGAAGTCGACCAGCTCAATCGATAAGGAGATCGGCACGCGGGTCCGCATGCGGCGTATCTCGATTGGCATGAGTCAGGAAAAACTTGGCGAAATGCTTGGCCTTACCTTTCAGCAGGTTCAGAAGTACGAAAAGGGAATGAACCGGATCAGCGTGGGCCGGCTCGTGGATATTGCGAAGATCTTGGAGGTCGACATCCACTTCTTCTTTGACGGCATCAAGAGCGGGAAGGCCGGCTCCGGCTTCGCGGAGGAGGGAGCCTCCCCCTACATCGCCGATGTGATGTCGACGCCGGAAGGCCTCCAGCTCATCCGGACCTTCACCGAGATCAAAAGCGCCAAGGTCCGCAAGAGCATCGTGCAGCTCGTGGCGTCCCTGGCCGCCCAGGAAGAGCAGGAACGTTCGGCATAAAGAACGCGTTCGCTTGACCTTTCCTTTGCCGTAAGGCATGACCAGAAGACACGCCTATCATTGCCTGTAGGCGCAGCTTTTGTATTTGCCTCAAAGGAACCCTATCGTGCGGCGGTCAAGCTATCTCTTCACCAGCGAGTCGGTGTCCGAAGGCCATCCGGACAAGGTCTGCGACCGGATCTCCGATACCGTCGTCGATGCATATCTGGCGGCAGAGCCGGAAGCGCGCGTGGCCTGCGAGACTCTGGCGACCACCAACCGCGTCGTCATCGCCGGCGAGGTTCGCGGACCCGAATCGATCACCAAGGACAAGGTGATCGAGCTCGCCCGCAACGCCATCAAGGACATCGGCTACGAGCAGGAAGGCTTCCACTGGAAGAACGCCGAGATCGACGTCTACCTGCACGCCCAGTCGGCGCATATCGCACAGGGTGTCGACGCCTCCGGAAACAAGGACGAGGGCGCGGGCGACCAGGGCATCATGTTCGGCTATGCCTGCAGCGAGACGCCCGAGCTGATGCCGGCGCCGATCTACTACGCCCACAAGATCCTCGAGAACCTGACCGCGGCCCGCAAGGCAAGGCAGGGCGATGCCGCCAAGCTCGGTCCCGACGCCAAGAGCCAGGTCACGGTCCGCTACGAGAACGGCAAGCCGGTCGCCGCCACGCAGATCGTTCTGTCGACGCAGCACCTGGACGAGGCCCTCTCCTCCGATGACGTGCGCGCCATCGTCGAGCCCACGATCCGCCAGACCCTGCCCGAGGGCTGGATCTCCCCCCAGACCATCTGGCACGTGAATCCCACCGGCAAGTTCGTGATCGGCGGCCCCGACGGCGATTGCGGCCTCACCGGCCGCAAGATCATCGTGGACACCTATGGCGGCGCGGCCCCGCACGGCGGCGGCGCCTTCTCCGGCAAGGACCCGACAAAGGTGGACCGCTCGGCCGCTTACGCGGCCCGGTATCTCGCGAAGAACGTGGTGGCCGCAGGCCTCGCCGACCGCTGCACCCTGCAGCTCTCCTATGCCATCGGCGTGGCCAAGCCCCTGTCGATCTACGTGGACCTGCACGAGACCGGCAAGGTGAGCGAGGACAAGCTCGAAGCCGTGCTCATGGAGGCGATGGACCTCTCCCCGCGCGGCATCCGCACGCATCTCGGCCTCAACAAGCCGATTTACGCGCGCACCTCGGCCTATGGCCATTTCGGCCGCAAGCCCGATGCGGACGGCGGCTTCTCCTGGGAGCGCACGGATCTCGCCGACCGCCTGAAGGCGGCGTTCCGTTAAGAGCACATCCAAAGACACCTGCTCATGAGCGAAGCAACGGAACGCGCCGGCGCCTTCTTCGGGCGCCGGAAAGGCAAGAAGCTT
>DASRWK010000397.1:0-6637 GCA_035776715.1 Microvirga sp. | reverse complement strand
CGCAGTAGGACTCCAGGGCATCGCCCTTCTTCTTCCCGCGCGCATCGGACTCGTCCTGTGTCGGGCGCTCGTTGGAGGATTCCTCCTCGGTCCCGCGCGGGGTTCGTCCCTCCGAAAGGCCCGGGCGCTTGGCGATGCCGTGCGAAATGTAGTTCACGGCGTCGTAGCGCGTCATGTCCTGCTCCTGCAGGAAATAGGCCGCATGGCTCTCCCGCTCGGCGAAGATGGCCACGAGCACGTTCGCACCCGTCACCTCCTCGCGGCCGGAGGATTGGACGTGGATGACCGCGCGCTGGATCACGCGCTGGAAACCGGCCGTCGGCTTGGAATCCTGGCGTCCATCGGCCACAAGGTTGGCGAGCTCGCTGTCAACGTAATCGACCAGGTTCCGGCGAAGGACTTCGAGATCGACATTGCAGGCCCGCATGACGGCGGCCGCGTCCTGGTCGTCGATCAGTGCAAGGAGAAGGTGTTCGAGGGTTGCATACTCGTGTCGCCGCTCGCCCGCGAGAGCGAGGGCTCGGTGAAGGGCTTGTTCCAGACTGCGAGAAAAGCTCGGCAACGGCTTGTCCTTTATGAGACGGGTCTCGGCTAATTCTTTTCCATCACGCATTGCAGAGGGTGCTGGTGCTTACGGGCGAAATCCATCACCTGGGTCACCTTGGTCTCCGCAACCTCGTAGGTAAAAACTCCACACTCCCCGACGCCGTTCTGGTGAACGTGAAGCATGATCCGGGTCGCATCCTCTCGGTTCTTATTGAAGAAACGCTCCAGCACGTGCACCACGAACTCCATCGGGGTATAATCATCGTTCAGAAGGAGAACGCGGTAAAGGTTCGGCCGTTTCGTGCGCGGTTTGGCTTTTGTGATGATGGCAGTGTTCGAGCGGCCATCATCGTCGCCGCCAGGGGGCTGTGACCCGCCGGCAGCGGAGAGTGGGAACCGCTTCGTCCGGATCAGAGTGTCCTGAGCTAACCGCAGCATGATATTTCGACCGACCCCTTATTATTTGCCCCTGCCCTGCACCTCGCGTTTCCGCTCGCCCGCAGCGCCTGGGTCAAATGTATAGTCGCTCCATTCGGTTCGCTAGATCAACCAGATGGGAGCCCGATGCGGCATTGGAAAGCGCGACATCTTCTCACTCTCCCGTGAGCCGGCCCAAGGCCGAGCTTGTCCTACCCCGCAAGCGCGAAACGCCCGGCGTGGCGACCGGGCGTTCCCTGCGAAACCGATGAAACGGCAGAGCCTGCGTCAGGCCTTCGTGGACTTGGACAGGAGGCCCTCGAAAGGCTTGAAGGTATCAGTGGCGAGCGCGGTGTAGAGCGCGCCGAGCTTGCCCGACTGGCCGACGAAGCTCTCATAGGCGCCCTTCACGTAGGCGGTCTGCACCTCGATGGCCTTCTCGAGGCTCTGAGCACCGACCAGCTTTTCGAACGTATCGGAATTGTGCTCGAAGGACTTGCGGGCGAACTCGGCGGTTTCATTGACGATCGCCTGGGCATTGTTGGAGAAAGCACCCGCCGCCTTGAGCGCAGCTTCCATGTTCTCCTGGCCGAGCTTTTGCAGGTTTGTAAACGGCTGAAGCATTGTTAACCTCGACAATTAGGAATTTGATGGCAGCAAGTGCCGGTCTGTAGTGACGGAGCGAAGTATGTGCACTGCACAAATTTTGTCAAGTTTTATTGTGCAGCGCACAAAAGAGTATGCATCCAAACCAATCCCTGTTAACGCCCTCGTAACCCCATCCTCGTACGGTCGGACGATGTGTTGCGCCGGCAACATTCTCCGTTTGGAGAACCGGTCGCGGAGGCCAAGAACCCAACTCAACAGGGATTTTTCAGCATGACTTCGGTTTGGGTAGGACGCCGAACTGCATGGACGTTTATTGGTATTATCACTTCTGCCGTCATCGCGTTCTCCGCTCCCGCTGAAGCGGCGAAGCGCAAGCCGTCCTCGGGCGGCTACAATCCTCCTGCGGCTTCCATCGTGGTGGATGCAAAGACCGGCAAGGTCCTGCAGGGAGAGAACATCGACGCGCCCCGCATTCCGGCCTCGATCACGAAGGTGATGAGCCTCTACCTGCTGTTCGAGCAAATGGAGCAGGGGCGCATAGGCCCGAAGACCCCCCTCACCGTGTCCGAATACGCCGCGAGCCAGCCGCCGACCAAGCTCGGCCTGCGTCCGGGCTCGACCATCGAGGTGGACGACGCGATCAAGGCCATGGTGACCCTCTCCGCCAACGACGTCTCCGTCGTGGTGGCCGAGAACATCGCCGGCTCCGAGGAGGCTTTCGCGCGCATGATGACGCGCAAGGCGAAGCAGCTCGGCATGAATTCCACGGAATTCTACAATCCCCACGGTCTGCCGCACTCCCCACCGAACATCACGACGGCGCGCGATCTCTCCATCCTCGGCCGTGCGATTCAGGACCGCTTCCCGAAATATTTCGCCTATTTCGACACGCGTTCCTTCCAGTTCGGCAAGCGTACGATCCGCGGCCACAACCGGCTCCTGGGCAAGGTCAACGGCGTCGACGGCATCAAGACCGGCTATACCCGCCTTTCGGGCTTCAACCTGCTGACTTCGGTCAACACGGGAAACCGCAGCCTCGTGGCCGTGGTGCTCGGCGGACGCTCCGCCGCAACGCGCGACCAGAAGATGGCCGGCCTCATCGAGAACTACCTGCCGCGCGCCTATGCCGGCGCCCGTATCGTGCCGCCGGTCGTCGAGGGCGGCGCCCAGGCGACCCAGGTCGCCTCGGCCATGCCGGACGCCGCCGTGACGGCTGCTGCCCCGCCGACCGTCCCCGTACCCGAGCGTAAGCCCCTTGACCTGAACACCCTTCGCCCGGTCGTTGCCTCCGCAACCGGCGCCAGCACCACTACGACCCCGTCGTCGAGCGCCTCCGTCCGCTGGCAGAAGGGCGCCGAACCGCTGCCGCTGAATGCTCAGGCCTATGCTGCGCTTCCGGCTCAGCCCCCGAAGATCTCGGCCTCCCAGAGAGCCGCCCTCCAGGCGAAGATCGAGGCCAGGGCGCCTGCTCCGGCCGAGACCGAGCCGACGAAGGTCGCGTCCCTGAATGCCGAGGTCCCCGAACCCAAGAAGACCGTCAGCGGCTGGGTGATCCAGCTTGGCGCGACCGATGACGAGAGCAAGGCGAAAGGCATTCTGGACTCCGCCCGCAGCCGCTTCGGCAAGCTGCTCGGCAAGGCCTCTCCCTATACGGAGAAGGTGGTCTCGAACGGCAGCACGCTCTATCGCGCCCGCTTCTCAGGCTTCAAGGAGTCCGGCGATGCGGAGAAGACCTGCAAGGCATTGAAGAAGAGCGGCCTGAACTGCTTCGCCTCCCGCGGCTGACGAAGTTTTAATCCTCTCGGCCCATTATTGTCGGCGACGGTGCGCAGTATCCGCTCCGTCGCAGTTCATCGAAACCGGAATCGCGCGTGGAGTATCAGCGATGTCGGCTCATCAGGACTTCTCTCGCCTGATTTACGCGAGCGGCGAGATACGCCGTCCCTCCCTGATCGGGATGCAGCTTCTTGATCAGCGTGCGATGCGCATGTCTGACCTCGTCGAGGCTCGCTCCAGGCTGAAGCCCCAAGATCTGGTAGGCTTCATCTTTCGTCATTACGCCCGTCTGCGCATGAGTGCGCGTCCGCGTGTCTCGATCTCCCTGAGCGTCTTCACGCCAGCCGGCAAACCGGCGGTCAAGATAAGCCTCTAGGAGGGATACGCCCTCGGGATCGAGGGCGCTGCATTCGTCATAGAGGCGGCGCAGGTTCTCGGGACCCAGGCTCGACAGGCGCCGTCCCGCGAAGGCCCCCGCCAGGACACTGCCCTCCACGCCGCCGGTTGCGTGGTCGATTTCCATCTCGATCATGGCGGAACGGATCCGTGAATAGCGGCCCGACACCTTCTGGAACCGCCCCAAGGCCCCCGGGAGCGACAATCCGCCCCAGCCCAGCATCCAAGCGCCCAGGCCGCCCACGAGAAGGGCTGAGGCAATCTGTCCTTTCGCGCCGATCACCACGGCCGCGCCCAGCGCAGCGATCCCTGCGACGATCTTCACGGCCTTGGCGACAGCCGCCGCGTCGGTGCGGGCGAAAACTTTGAGCAGCCACCACACGAGGGCGGCGGCGGCAATTCCATAAAGCAGCATCATGTGTTCATTCCCACCCCAAGATGTGGGCCGCCGTGAGGCGCTTGTAAATCGACAAGGTCTCATTTGCGCGAAAGCCGGCCCCTCTTTCGAGGGACCGGCCATCTCAATCGCTTCGAAACCCTGTACGGCGCGGCTTAGCGCATCACGTGGGAGAATGGTCCGGTTCTTCCGAACCGCCGGATGCAATGGGCGGAAGACCACCCACCGATTCGCCTCCGGTGTCGGGCTCCGCTTCGGGGTCCGATGCTCTAGTGGAGAATGCGCGCCGAGCCACGCTGGCTTTCCCGCTCCCAGGCTTGGATCACGACGCCGTTGATCCCGGAATCGTGCAGGCGGTCACTCAAGTCGATGAAATGGCGCTCGGTGGCTTCCACGTCGAACTCGATCTGCTCGTCTTCGACCTGTTCGAGTTCACTGGCGGCATAGCGCTCGTAGGCTGCGGACATCTCCGCGTAGGCGAACGCGACCGGCAGCGTGCGGAAGATGGTGGAAAAATCGTCGTCCAGCTCCCCGGTCATCAGATCGCGCATCTGGACGAGATACCCGTCCTCGTGCTCACACACTTCATAACGCCAGTGCCGGCCTTCGGATGCAGACAGGAGCATCGGAACCTCCACTCAACTGAACTGCAAGGCCAATGCGAATCCGGGCAGCGGGGTTCCAAGATGATCCCCAGCAAAAAAGTCTAACGGCGCCAGCCCATTTCTGCGCGAACGCGCCCACCGATTCGAACCGTCGTGCCGTTCCCCAAATCGATGGTACCCGCTTCGCTCTTCAGCGCTTCCGCCCGTTGCTGCTTGGGGCGGACGGCGTCCTTGCATGCGGAGGGAACCTGGAGCGGCTGGCCCGGCTTCGGATCGGGAATGCGGCATTCTTCCGCAAGGGCCGGCCCCGACAGCACGAGCAGAGACGACACAAGAACCGCCAGACGCTTCATGACCTTCTCCGGGATTCACATATGTTACAGCAGGCCGAGTTCGGCCAGTTCTCGTCGCATGTCTTCAGGCATCTTGGCAAGGTCGCCCGCCTTTCCGTCGATGTCCCGCGGGGCATCCTTGGGCGCCAGATAACGCCATCCCTGGAAAGGTCTGTAGGGGCGCGGCTCCACGGGGATCACCTTGGGGTCCAGCACCAGCCGGCAGCGCCCGATGCCCTCCGCATCCGTGAAGGGGCGAACATCCAGGAGCCTCTGGCGCGCGGCGACCTGGCCCTTGATGACCCAGTAGAGAGAACCGCCGTCAAGGAGTTCCTCCACGCGCTTGGGCACCATGCGGGTGGTATGCGTCTGCTCGTAATCGCGGCCGAGCCGCTGATGATGGGCGCGGTTTTCCTCGATCCATTCCTCGAGATCGGTGATGGATTCGCAGCCCACGCAGAGTTTGATCAGGTGAAGAGCCATGTCAGCGTTGAACCATGTGCGCGGCGGATCGCAAATCCGGCGTTCGGCCGCACTCCTATTCCTCTTCCGCCCTGAGCACAATGAGACGCGCGCCCTCGGCCACCTGCGCACCCGGCTCGGCGGCGATCTCCGCCACCTCGCCATCCGAGGGTGCAACGAGCACATGCTCCATCTTCATCGCTTCGACGACGGCGAGCCGCTGCCCCTTTTCGACCCGCTCACCCGGCTGCACGAACACGGCCACGAGCTTCCCGTGCATCGGGGCCTTCACGGCCCCGCCCTCGTCCATGTGTTCGAGATCGACGTCGAAGGGATCGTAAGGCTGCACGAATGTCTGCCGTCCGTTGCGGAAGACGTAGACGCCGTGAGGTGCCTCGACCTCCCGGTCGATCTGCTCGTCGGCCCATGGATCGCTCTCACCCACGGCAACCGTGCTGACGCCGCGATGTTCGTCACTGAACACCTCGCGCGCCTCGACACGCTCGCCGTCCACGCGCAGAGCCATGCCGACGCTGCGCGTCCCGAGCAACTGGAAGCCGTCCGGTTGCGACCAGGGAGACGAGGGTTCGTCGTTCCTCAGATGTTCGGACATCCGCAGTCGGTCGATCTCCCGTGAGATCAACGCTGCGGCCCCGAAAGACGCGGCAACCTCGTCGAGCGGCTGCGGCCCGACGCCGAGCGCCTCGATGTTGCGGTCGATGAAGCCCGTATCGAACCGTCCCGCCCTGAAGTCTTCAGCCTCGCAGAGCTTCTTAAGGAAAGCCGTATTGGTCTTCGGTCCGGCAACGACGGTCCGTCCGAGCGCGTCCGCGAGATTCGACAATGCTTCGTCGCGCGTCGCGCCATGGGCGATCACCTTGGCGATCATCGGGTCGTAGTACGGCGTCACCTCGGCTCCGGCTTCGACGCCGGTATCGATGCGAATGCCCTCGCCCTCCGGAAACTCCAGAGCCCAGAGCTTGCCCGTCGAGGGCAGGAATTCCTTTTCCGGGTCCTCCGCGTAGAGACGCGCCTCGACCGCGTGACCGTCGATGGAGAGGTCATCCTGCGTGAAGGGCAACGCCTCGCCCGATGCC
>DASRWK010000396.1:0-1506 GCA_035776715.1 Microvirga sp. | reverse complement strand
GCCGTCGTCGTTCCAATTGCGGTCGCGGCGAACGATTTCAAGGAGGTGATTGACCGCTTCCTCGCGCTTTCCGCGGGCGTTAAGCGCAATCGCCAGATCGAACCGTGCCTGATGATCGAGCGGATCGGCCTCGATCCTGCGCTGAAGCTCGGCCGTATCGCCGAGCGAGCCCGCCTGCTCGGCGAGGTCCACGGCCGCGCGCGCGCCGGCGATCGCCGGATCGTTGGCCTTGGCGGTGGGGGCCATGGCGAGGAAGCGCTTCGCGCCCTCGAGATCGCCCACTTCCACGTGGAGCTTCACCAGCGCAGCGAGCGCCGCGGTATTCTCGGGCTCCTGGGAGAGAACGGCGGCGTAGAGTTCGGCTGCGCCTCCCATGTCGCCGGCGGCGACGAGCTGATCCGCCTGCGCGAGCAGCTCCTCGGTCGCGCCAGGGCCCAGGGGACCGACAAGGCGCTCGATGAAGTCCTTCAGCTGGCTCTCCGGCAGAGCGCCCATGAATCCGTCCACCGGCTGGCCCCGCTGGAAGGCGAAGACGGCGGGAATTGACTGCACGCCGAGCTGGCCCGCGATCTGCGGATGCTCGTCGATGTTCATCTTCACGAGCTTCACCTTGCCGCCCGCGGCGCGCACCACTTTCTCCAGGATAGGGGTGAGCTGCTTGCAGGGGCCGCACCAGGGAGCCCAGAAATCGACCAGAACCGGCTGGTTCATGGATTCAGCCAGAACGTCCTGGCGGAAATTGGCGGTGGTGGTGTCCTTCACGAGATCGTCGGACAGCATTCCGGGGGAGGGGTTATCGGTCAACATGCGATCCTCGAAGGGTGATCGTGGGAGGAAGGTTTTTCCCTAGATGGGAGCTTAACCGTTGTCTGGCAATTCCGCAGGCGGTTCCGGCAGTTTCAGGATCAGTGGATCGTGGCCGGTGGAGCGCAGAAACTTCACCAGATCATCCCGCGACACGCCGGTGGTCATGGAATTCACCAGGGGGTGGAAATTCACCCGCTCGTGTTCCATCAGGTTGGCGTCGAGCACCATGGTCACCTTGCCTTCCGTGTCGTTCACGACCGCAAAAGCCGTGACCGAGCCCGGCTCCACGCCGAGCATCGCGCGCAGCTGCTCGGCGGAACCGAAGGAGAGGCGGCCGGACGCCCCGATGGCCTCATGGGTGCGCTTGAGGTCGATGGGCGTTTCGTCCTTGGCGGAGATCAGGAAGAAGCGCCCCTTCTTGTCTTTCACGAACAGATTCTTGGAATGCGCGCCCGGAATCTTCGCCTTGATGGGCTTCGATTCGGCCACCGTGAAGACGGGCTCGTGCTCGATCGTTTCGAACCGGATGCCCAGGGCATCCAGGCGCTCCAGGAGCTCTTTGGGGGAGAGATGGGCCAAGGGGCGGGAACCTTCTTGAAACGCCGACGTGTTTCCGGCTTCTAACGGCCCCGCGGGGCAGGCTCAAGCGCCGCGTCAAAAAGATTGGCGAAAACCCCTTGCCAAGTGAATCGTTTTGGG
>DASRWK010000395.1:0-3487 GCA_035776715.1 Microvirga sp. | reverse complement strand
AGAATGACGATCTTCCACTTGCCGTCGATGAGGCTGAGCGCACGCTCGACGGAGCAACCGGTGGAGGCCTGCTGTTTCGGAACGCGCGGCATAACGGTATCCTTTTTGACACTATGGGCGCCAAATGTGCGTTCTTGCGATGCTAGCTCCTACGCTCAACTATGTCTTCAGCGAAAGGAGACAACCCATGCGCGCCGTCGGATATCAGCAATCCCTGCCCATCGATTCGGAGGCCTCCCTGTTGGATATCGAGTTGCCCCGCCCGGAGCCGGGTCCGCGGGACCTCGTTGTGGAGGTCAAGGCGGTGTCCGTGAATCCCGTCGACACCAAGGTGCGGCGCCGCGCAGTGCCGGAGCCAGGCGGCTACAAGGTTCTGGGCTACGACGCGGCCGGCATCGTCCGGGCCGTGGGATCGGAGGCGTCCCTGTTCAAGCCGGGGGACGAGGTGTTCTATGCGGGCGCCATCACGCGCCAGGGCACCAATGCGGAATTCCATGCGGTCGATGAGAGGCTCGTGGGCACCAAGCCGGCACGCCTGAGCTTCGAGGAGGCCGCCGCCCTGCCGCTCACGACCCTGACCGCCTGGGAGACCCTGTTCGACCGCCTCGACGTCCGCAAGCCCGTGAAGGGGACCGCGCACGCCCTCCTGATCGTCGGCGGCGCGGGCGGCGTCGGCTCCATCGCCATTCAGCTGGCGCGCCGGCTTACCGACGTGACGGTGATTGCCACCGCCTCACGGCCCGAGACGCAGGACTGGTGTCGCGCGCTGGGTGCGCATCACGTGGTCGACCACACCAAGCCCCTCGCCGAGCAGGTGGAGGCCCTTGGCATCGGCGCTCCCGACTTCGTGTTCTCGGTCACCCATACGGACACGCATTTCCCGGAAATCGCGAAGATCATCGCGCCTCAGGGCCGCTTCGCCCTGATCGACGATCCCAAGGATCCCATCGATATCAGCCTTCTGAAGAGTAAGAGTGTTTCGATTCACTGGGAATCCATGTTCACCCGCTCGACGTTCCAGACGGCGGATATGGAGCGGCAGCATGAAATCCTGAACGAGGCCGCGCGTCTCGTGGACGAGGGCACGATCAGGACGACGCTCAGCGAAATCTTGGGATCCATCAATGCAGCCAATCTCAAGCGCGCGCACGCCGTCATCGAGAGCAACCGCGCGAAAGGCAAGATCGTGCTGTCCGGATTCTGAGAAAAAGAAAGGCCGCCTGGGAAGGCGGCCTGTGTCTCGAGGTTGGTGGCCCGGCTCTCCAAAAGCGTGGAGGGCTGGGGGGCTGACGTGTCCAAGCCGATGGTCGAACCGGGCCGTCGAGGCAACGCGAGCATTTACGATATTCAGTGAGGCACCTTAGGGGCGCGATTGCGGCAGGAATAAGATTTGCAGCGAAAGGGGTGATTCATTCGACCTCCACGGGTTGATCCGACCTTTCACCGGACCCATCATCAGGTTCGAGAAAACCAGCGATGGGAGTTTTCATGAGCGAAGGTGACATCTCAGAGCCGCTGCGCGGCGGCTCGGTGCAGGGCACGGCTCGTATCCTGCCCTTTCCCGCCGCGCCGAAGCAGGTGTCCTTCAACCGTGCCGAATTGCAGGCCATTCTCAATCTCTACGGCCGCATGGTTGCGGCAGGCGAATGGCGGGATTACGCAATCGATTTCACCCCCGATAAGGCGGTTTTCTCGATCTATCGGCGCACATCGGAAATGCCTCTGTACCGCATCGAGAAAGATCCTAAGCTCGCCAGGAGACAGGGAGCCTATTCGGTCGTCGTCTCGACAGGCCTGATCCTCAAGCGCGGACACGAGCTCGATCGCGTCCTGCGCGTGCTCGACAAGCCCAAGGTGGTGCCGAATTAGTCTATCCGGAACACCCGACCGCCCCTCGCGTTGGCGCATGGTCACGCAGTGTCGGTGAGGATCCCATGGCTCGCGAAATGGCCGGTCTTTCCGTGGTGATTACGGGTGCATCGAGCGGCATCGGCCGCGCCGCAGCCCGTGCCTTCGCGCGGCGCGGAGCGCGCGTGGCGCTGGCGGCGCGCCGTGCGGAGCTGATCGAGGAGGTGGCCCGCGAATGCCGGGATCTGGGTGCCGATGCCATCGCCGTCCCCACGGACGTGACCGACGCCACGGCGGTGGCGGAGCTGGCCGATGAGGCGCAGCGCGCCTTTGGACGCATCGATGTGTGGATCAACAATGCCGGCACGGGTGTATTCGGCCCCTATCAGGATGCGGATCTCGCGCTGCACCGACGCACGATCGAGGTGAATCTGCTCGGCGCGATGCATGGCGCGTACATGGCGCTCCCGATCTTCCTGAGGCAGGGACGCGGAATCCTCATCAACACCATCTCGCTCGGCGGCTGGGCTCCGTCGCCTTTCGCGGCCGCGTACACGGCCTCCAAATTCGGTTTGCGGGGCTTCTCCGCGAGTCTTCGGCAGGAGCTGAAGGATTGCCCGGACATTCACGTCTGCGGCGTGTTTCCGTCCATCGTCGACACGCCCGGCCTCGATCACGGCGCCAATGTCTCCGGCCGGCAGATCAATCCTGGACCACTCATCTACGCGCCCGAGGACGTAGCGGAAACCTTCGTCTCGCTCGTGCACTGGCCCCGCGACGAGGTGGCGGTCGGCTGGCCCGCCCGCGCGGCGCAGATCGCCTATGCCCTGGCCCCCGGCCCGACGGAGCATCTGACGGGCGCGGCCATGCGGCGCGCCTTGAAGCGCGCGTCCCCTGCGCGACGCACGCGAGGGGCGCTGCTCGAACCCGTCGCGACGGGCCGCGACGTGAGCGGCGGATGGCGCGAGCGGAAGGGCCTGCCGTTTTCCGCACGGCAGACCAGCAGCATCGCCGGCATGATGGCCCTGACGGGATTGGCATTGCTGGTCGGAACGAAGGCCGCCGCGCGCTTGCGGCGCTGAAGCCGGAGCCTTGCCCTCGATCGTCTCCGGCAGAGCGAGAAGCCACAGGCTGGAAACGAAAACGCCGAGGACTCCGCCCAGAGGAACGGGCAGATGCCGGCGCTGCCGGCCAGCACCCCGCCAGGGACGCCGCGACGATGGGCAGGCCCTCCCGCGTGAACCGTGTGCCGATGGCGGACAGGCTCTGAGCCGTCCACAGGCGAAGGAAGTCGGGATTGTCCCAGAGGCCGCCCTGCGGTCTGCTCATGAGCCCGGCAGCATCGCGACTAGGCGATGGGTCGCGTCGGCGGTTCGGTCACGCCGCGGCCCAGGGTCCGCTGCATGAGCACGGTGGAGAGCCAGCGCCCATGCTTGTAGCCGATGCCCTTGAGAATGCCCACGGGCTCGAAGCCGAGGCTCCTGTGCAGGGCGATGGACCCCTTCGATTCCTCGTCGCCGATCACGGCGACCATCAGCCGGAAATCACGCGCCACGCACTCCTCGATCAACGCGCTCAGCAGCATCCGCCCGATTCCCTGCCCCTGGGCGGAGGGCGCGACATAGATCGAATCCTCGAC
>DASRWK010000394.1:0-2542 GCA_035776715.1 Microvirga sp. | reverse complement strand
AAGGGCGGAACGGATATCGGTCTTCGAGGCCGTGACGTCGAACTTCAGGCCCTTTGGATCGGCAGTCTCCGCAAGGGCGCCGCCGATATCGAGATGGAGCCTGGGTCCTCTCAATCTGATGCTGTTGAGCATGACGCCGTTGGGGCCGGAGAGGTCCGCATCCATCTGCGATACCCGGAGAGGCGCATCTCCGGGAGTGGCCCCCGTCCAGACGATGTCCTGGCCCGTGAGCCGCAGGCGCCACGGCTGGTGAACCGTCGGGACCGACAGCGTTCCCTGGAGGTTGACGTAGGTATCGCCCCCCTTGAGCTCGAGCGTCGGCAGGCCGAGCGTCTTCTCGGCCTCGTTCCATTCAGCCACGATGGTGGCGCGGTCCACCTGCAGGGGAGAGGTATCCTTGTCCTCGATCTTGATGAAGCCCGCGTTGCTGTCGAGGCGGGTCCTCAGCTCGGTCACGCGGCCGTTCGCATAGGCCACGTCGAAACGGCCGGAGAATTCGAGATCGGTGGCGGCGGGCAGGCTCGACATGCCGCTCAGCACCAGGATGTCCTGAATCGGCGCGGAATCGGCCACGAAGCCCGCGCGGTAGGCTTCCTGGCCCTCGGCCCTCGCGTCGCCCCTCAGCTGCCATGGCCCCTGCGGCCCCTCCACCATGGCCGAGAAATGACGCCCGCCCTCGGTGTCCCAATCGAAGGTGGCGTCCACCCGGTCGAAACGGGCCCGCTCGCGGTAATCGGCATCGATGAAGACGAGGCGGGCATTGGTCAGCTGGGCCTTGCCGAGGGTGTTGAGGACGCTTCGCGGGCCTACGATCAGATCGAACAGCGACCCGACTGCGCCCGAGACCTGGGACGGGCCATCCGCGCTGGCTGCCAGGGAGGCGGCAGCCTCCCGTGAGGGCTCCGGCTCCGGATCCGGAGCACCCTGGGTCTGGTCCTCCTCCGTGCCCTGCACGGGCGAGAAGGTCAGCGAACCGTCCCGGTTGACCAGCACCCGCAACTGCAGGTCGCGAACATGGATGGCCTTGGGCTGGAGATTGGCCGTCAACAAGGACAGGAAATCGACGCTGACGAGAGCATAGGGAGCGCGGACGACGAGTTCGCCGCTCGGCCCGCGGATGTCGAGCCCGTTGGCTCGCAAGGCGGGAATGCCTTCATGGAGCTCGATGGCGGTGTTGCGAAGCGCCACGGTCCAGCCCGGTCCGATGCGCGAGGCCAGTGCCTCCGCAACCCGCTCCGGCAAACGTCCGAAGGTGAGCGGCGCCACGGACAGGCGGAGGTAGAAGACCCCTGCGACGACGATCAGAAAGGCGATCAGCCCGAGCTTGCAGTAGAGCGTACCACGGATCAGCCGGCCCATAAGGCTTCGTTTGGCCGGTTCTTGCCGGGACAGCGTGGTACGGAGCGGCATTTTCATTCTTGTGATATGGGCAACCCGGTTCTTGCGCTTTTGCTGCTGCGAAGGAATCAGTGAGGACCTTAACCGCACCGGCAGCCTCCCGCGACCGCCTCTTTTCCGTCGTGCACACAAGAGGTTTCCAAGCAGCACAATCCGCCAAAAGGAAGGCGAACGATGGCATTGACGCCCGGAACCCAAGCCCCCGCTTTCTCCCTGCCCGTCACCGGCGGGGCAGAGATTTCACTCGACAGCCTGAAGGGCAGGAAAGTCGTGCTGTATTTCTATCCGAAGGACGATACCAGCGGCTGCACGCTCGAGGCCCGGAACTTCCAGGCTCTTCGGAAGGAGTTCGAGGCCTCCGGCACCGAGATCGTGGGCGTCTCGCCCGACAGCCTCAAGAGCCACGACAAGTTCCGCACCAAGTACGACCTCGAATTTCCCCTCGCCTCCGATGAGGGAAAGAGCATGCTCGAAGCCTATGGCGTATGGGTCGAGAAGAGCATGTACGGCCGGAAGTACATGGGCGTCGAGCGCACCACCGTGCTCATCGATCGCGACGGCAGGATCGCCAAGGTCTGGAACAAGGTGAAGGTGCCGGGCCACGCGGAGGAGGTGCTGGCGGCGGCTAAGGCGCTCTGACGCATCCGGAAAAGGAAAGGGCCGCCTCGATGAGGCGGCCCCCGGTCCCTAGCGCATCGTGCGGTTCCGAAGGGCCGCGCCGAAGGATGTGCCGTCTATAGGAGGGAGCGTCGGATCGATCCTAAAGGTGGAATCCGCCTTTAGGTCCCGTGCTCTAGTCGATATCGTCGACCTCCTCGCCCCCGCCGTAGACGCGCTGGGCGAGAGCGGCCTCCATGAAGGGGTCCAGGTCCCCGTCGAGAACGTCCTGCGGGCTCTGGGACTGGGTCCCCGTGCGCAGGTCCTTCACCAGCTGATAGGGCTGCAGCACGTAGGAGCGGATCTGGTGCCCCCAGGCGATATCCGTTTTGGCGGCTGCTTCCGCGTTCGCCTTATCCTCGCGCTTCTTCAGCTCAAGCTCGTACAGGCGGGCGCGCAGCATGTTCCAGGCGGTCGCCCGGTTCTTGTGCTGCGAACGCTCCTGCTGGCATGCCACGACGATCCCCGTCGGGATATGCGTGATGCG
>DASRWK010000393.1:0-3226 GCA_035776715.1 Microvirga sp. | reverse complement strand
TCCGTCTGCTGCCTCCTCATGGTACCATTCGATGCTCACCAGGCCCTCGTCGTTGGACAGGGAGCCGTACTTGGCGGCGTTGACGGCGAGTTCCTGGAGCGCCATGGCAAGGGCGAGAGCCTGCTGCGGCGTCAGGCGTGTTTCAGGCCCCTTCACATGGAAGCGTCCCTTGCCCCGGTTCAGGTAAGGTGCAATGGCCTCCGTGACGATGTCGGAGAAGCGCGCTCCTTCCCAGTTCTCGCGGGTCAGGACATCGTGGGCCCGGGACAGGGCCAGGAGACGGCTTTCCAGGTCTTCCGCGGCCTGCGCAGGCGTACATGCATTGTGCAGGGTCTGCCGCGCGATGGATTGCACGGTCGTGAGCGTGTTCTTCACCCGATGGTTCAACTCGTTGATGAGCAGGTCTTGGCTCGCCTCGGCGCGCTTCCTGACGGAGATGTCGCGAATGACCCGGATGCCGTACATCGGACGCTCGTTCATATCGTCCACCCGGGACGCCGAAACCCCGATCCAGACGGGGTGCCCGTCCTTGTGAATGATGCGCTTCTCGATGGAGTAGGATGGGATTTCTCCCGACATCTGCTTGCGAAACATCTCGATTTCGGCACTCCGGTCCTCCGGATGCGTGATATCCCCCAGAGACATGGCGAGCAGTTCGGCGCGGTCGTAGCCGCTGATCGTGCAAAGCCGCTCATTGACCCGAATGAACCGGCCATCGATGTCGACTTCGCCGATCCCGATCGCCGCCTGCTCATAGGTGGCGCGAAGCCTCTGCTCGCTTTCGCGCAGCACCGCCTCTGTCAACTTGCGTTCATGAATGTCTGTGGAGCTGCCGAACCAAGCCAGAATATCGCCGCTCATAGCGTGGCGATGAGGATTGGCTCTGACGACGTGCCAACGATAGACGCCGTCGTGTCGACGATATCGAAACTCCGTTTCATAGCTCGTGCCGCGCGCGCGAATCTCGGACCAAACCTGCAGCGTCCGCTCGACGTCGTCGGGGTGAACGGTTCTGATCCATCCCTCGCCGAGCGCCTCATCCCGAGGGAGGCCCGTGTACTTCGTCCAGCGCTCGTTGGTGTACGTGACGTAGCCCTCGGCGTCGGTGATCCAGACGAGGTCCGGCACCGAATTTGCCAGAAGGCGGAAGCGTTCCTCGCTCTCCCGCAGGATCTGTTCGAGTTGTCTATAGTATGATACATCGATGCATACGGCCAGCGCCTTCTCCGGCCGGCCCGCCTGGTCGCGGATCAGGGTCGCAGCGGTGTGAGTCCAGACGATGGAGTTGTCAGGACGCAGGTACCGTTTCTCGACCTCGTAACGATCCTCCCTCAACAGCCCGGCGAGAAGCGCTTCGGTCCGTGGCAGATCGTCCGGATGAACGATGTCGCTGAGATGGCGCCCGAGCAATTCCTCGCGGCTGCGCGCAAGCATGTCGCAGAAGTAGTCGTTCGCCCGCATAATGCATCCGCTCAGATCGCACTCTGCAAGGCCGACTGTCGCCTGGTTGAAGAGCGCATCCACGGAGTTCCGCTCCTGATCGGGCTCGTTTCGGGAACATGTTAGGTTAGGAATTGTCGGGTGAGATCAATGTTCCAAGGCACGACGCGGCAAAGCCGGTTCGGAACTCATTTTCCGGACGCGGGAGCCCTCCTGCGCGAGCCGGTCACGCGGCCAGGACCACCGCGAACACAATCATGCCCATAGCGGCCGACAGGCCGACCCAATCCATGATCCGGGCGAGATCGTCGGTGGCGGTCGATCCGGGCAGACTCCCGAGAAGCCTGTCGTCATCCTCGTCATCCATGGCCTGCTCCATGCATTACGCGTGATGTGTAGAACCGCGGAGCGCGTGAATCGATCACTCTTAAGCAGGCGATGCATAGGGCGGAAGTGGGAGGATGCCCAGAGGGAGTACCGGCAATGCGCTCCATACGCCGCTCACGCCTGCTGCAGATCGGGCAGCCGAAGGCCGTTCCCGGATGAGCCGCCATGGAGCAGGAACTCGGAGCCGGAAGACTCTCCTGGCAGAACTCTTGTGTTGTCGCCGTTCGCGCCGCCCTTCTATATCGTGACGACAGAGCGTCGGATCGCCAGGAGAGAAGCATGAAAAAAGCGCGCAATGAAGTCACGCAACCCGAGGATGCCGAGGAACGCCGGAGGATCCCGCCGGTCATCTGCTATCCGGTCGACACCCTTCCCAGGCCGGATCTTGCCGCCTATCAGGCCGCCCGGGAGGGATGGGAGAAGGTGGACGAGGTGGTCGTTCCGCCGCGCGAGGCACGTTGCTTCTCCGTGCCGGCCGGCTCCTTCTTTCGCATCGTGAGCATCGAAGGGCCGCAGGTCGGAGACCTGAACCTGTGGGCGGCGGAGAACCTCGACGAGCGCTTCTACTCCGGCAAGACGCGCGCCCTTCACGGCACGCATCTGTCCACCGGAGACCAGCTTTGGTCATGCCTGCCCTATCTGAGGCCCATGGCGACCATCACGCATGATACGCTCGACTGGTACGGGTTCGACGAGTTCGGCGGCTCCGTGCACGACGTGATCGGAACGCGCTGCGATCCCTACACCCACAAGCTCCTTACCGGACACGAGTATCACCATTGCTGCCACTCGAACCTCACGCGCTCGCTCGCCGAAAAGGTCGGCCGCCCGCGCGAGGCGGTGGAACCGGCCGTGCACGACGTGCTCAACGTCTTCATGTGCACCGGCTTCACCCGCGACACGGGACAGTACTTCATGAAGGCGAGCCCCGTGCGTCCGGGCGACTATCTCGAGTTCTTCGCGGAGATCGATCTTCTCGGCGCCTTGTCGGCCTGTCCCGGCGGCGATTGCAGCTCGGAGCATTCGAGCGATGTGGCCGTCTGCCATCCGCTGCTCGTCGAGATCTACAGGCCGCAGGCGACGCCTGACGGATGGGCGTCTGCGCCTCGCAACGGCTACAGCCGCAGGCACGGCGACTGAACGTGAAAAGGGCCCCGAACAGGGGCCCTTATCTTCATCGCACCACCGGCAGCGGCTTGACCGCCGGTCCCGTGAACCTGTTCGTCGCCAGATCGCCCACCGGCTTGCTGGAGAAGCCCATATGGATGCTGGGCTCGGCCGACATCAGGGCGCTCAGCGCGCTTACCGGCTTCTCCGGCGCCTTGGCCGGAGGAGCTTTGGCCGCAGGCGCCTTGACCTCGGGAACGGCAGCCGTCTTCACCTTGGGGTCCTTCGGCGG
>DASRWK010000392.1:0-2307 GCA_035776715.1 Microvirga sp. | reverse complement strand
CAGTTCCTGGACGCCGCGTTCTAGCCAATCGCTCTTTCCGTAGCGGGAAAGCCAGGAGAGGGCTTCGCGCCGCGCCTCCTGGCGTGTCCTTCCCTGTTCCTCGAACCCGAAAGCGATTTCCTCGCCGATTGTCGGAAAGATGATCTGCCTGTCGGGGTCCTGGAAGAGAAACCCGACGCGGGACGGGATCTTCTTGCGGTCGGTCTTCGTGTTCAGGCCCACGGTGATCACGGTTCCGCTGGTGGGTTGCGCCAAGCCGTGTATCAGGCGGAGAAAGGAACTCTTTCCCGATCCGTTCGAGCCGATCAGACCCACTCGCCGCTCGTTCAGAGCAAGCGAAAGTTCGGGAATGACGCCTCGATCGCCGTAGGAGAAGCTGACCCGGTCAAAGACGACATGAGAGGACGCAGTCACGAATTAATGGGTCCTTCGAGGTTGTGATCGTTTCCATCGCAGAGTGTTAGCCCGCCCGACAAGGAATGCCGACAGCCCAGGGGCGGAGACGAGATATGGTGTCATGCCTTGTGCGCCTCACGGAGTGGAAAGCCGCGGAATGGGGAAAGGGATTTCCTTCGTTGGGGCACGCACTTATCCAAAACCTTACCACCTCCTTCGATGGACGGGACGCAGATATGCGCTAGAGTGGCCCCGAACCGTATTGCAGCGGTTTTGCCTCATGAGGGAAACGATGTCTATGAAACTGACCCGTCGCGATTTGGCCAAGCTCGGTCTTGGCATGGGCGCTGCAGCCGCTCTGGGGCGCAACGCTTTTGCGCAGGCGCCGGCCTTCTTCCGTATTGGGACTGGCGGTACTGCAGGAACCTATTATCCCATCGGCGGCTTGATCGCGAATGCCGTTTCGAACCCGCCGCAGCTCGTCCTGACGGCCCAGGCCTCCAACGGCTCCGTGGCCAACATCAATTCCATCGCCTCGGGCGCCCTCGAGTCCGGATTCAGCCAGGCCGACGTGGCCTACTGGGCTTATACGGGGACGGGCCTCTTCGAGGGCAAGCCCAAGATGGAGGATCTGCGCCTCATCGCCAACCTCTATCCGGAGAGCATCCATCTCGTCGCCGCCAAGTCCGCCAACATCAAGTCCGTATCGGACCTGAAGGGCAAACGCGTTTCGCTCGACGAGCCGGGTTCCGGCACGCTGGTCGACGCCCGCATCATCCTGGGCGGCTGGGGCATCAAGGAAAGCGACGTCAAGGCGGACTTCCTGAAGCCGAACCAAGCTGCCGAGCGCATGCGCGACGGCGGGCTCGACGCCTTCTTCTTCGTCGGCGGCTATCCGACGAGCGCGATCACGGAGCTTGCGGCCACCGGGGGCGGCATCGACATCGTGCCTCTGTCCGGACCTGAGGCCGATGCCATCCGCCAGCAGTACAGCTTCTTCGCCGCCGACGAGATACCGGCCGGGACCTACAAGGATGTCGGCGCTGTGAAGACGCTTGCCGTCGGTGCCCAGTGGATCACCTCCGCAAAGGTGCCGGACGCGGTCGTCTTCGAGGTCACGAAAGGTCTTTGGGGCGACAAGGCCCGCGCCGCTCTGGATGCCGGTCACGCCAAGGGCAAGATGATCCGCAAGGAGAACGCTCTTGCGGGCGCCGGCATTCCGGTCCATGCCGGAGCCGAGCGCTTCTACAAGGAGTCCGGCCTGCTCAAGGGCTGACCTCAGAAGCATTCGATATCCGCCTCCCGCGCCTTCGACGCGGGAGGCATCGTGTTTTAGAGCACCTGCCCGCAATATCCGGTTGAGCCGAGATGCAGGCATGTGCGCCGAGTTCGTTCTGAAGAGTGGCGGCGCAAGAATGCGCAGAGCCGCCTGACTATGAGAACCGCCATGTCCACGCCAGACACGTCTGCCCTGATCGAGAACCGCAGCCTCGAGGAGAAGTTCGACCCCGAGATGCGTTTCCGGCCTCTCCTGCCGGGAACGGCCTGGCTCGTCGCGGGCCTGCTGATCGCGCTCTCGCTCTTCCATTATTACACGGCAGGTTTCGGATTGATGCGCGAGGCGACGCATCGCGGCATTCACATGGCCTTCGTGCTCGGCCTGATCTTCCTCGTGTTCACGGCCTTCAAGACCGATCAGGACCGGATCGTCCCGTCGAGCCTGTGGCGACCGGGCGGCATTTCTCTCATCGACTGGGCTTTCGCCGTCGCGGTTGCGGTTGCAAGCCTTTACGTTCCGTGGATCTTCACCGAGCTGGCGTTCCGCGTCGGCAATCCGACGCCGATGGATGTCGCGATGGGAACGATCCTCATCGTTCTCCTGCTCGAAGCCACGCGCCGCTCCGTCGGCTG
>DASRWK010000391.1:0-3870 GCA_035776715.1 Microvirga sp. | reverse complement strand
GGCGGTTCGGGGCCGGAGCGCGACACCGGACCAGAAGGGCAAGGTATCCACCAAGGTCGGCCCCGGACCGTCCGGCAAGGGTTCTCCGGCAAGGGTTCTGCGGCCCGCGGCAACAGGGCGCCGGATCCCCGTCCGGCTCCGAGCAGGCCGGCTCCGGACAAGGGCCGCCATGTGGCGGGAACGGCTCAACCGCCCGCCGGGATGCCCGCTCTCTCCACGGGCGCAGATGAGCGTTTGGAGCCGACTGGGTCGTCGTCCAAACCTCGGCAGGCGGCGAACGCGATCGTCGCGTCTGGCCTCTCCGGAATGGATCTGGTCCGGCTGGCTCCGGCAAAAGGGCTCTCGATATGCCGCGAACTATGCTAGTTTCCTTGCTGTGCAAGGCGATTGCAGTCGAGGCGCGCCGTGATTGACGTCGCACGATGGCTGGCGGAGCAGGGACTTGGACAATACGCCGAGGTGTTCGCCGCGAATGCCGTCGAAGGCGAGGTGCTGTGCAGTCTCACCGAAGCCGATCTGAAGGAATTGGGTATTTCTGCGCTTGGGCACCGTAAGAAGCTGCTTCATTCGATCGCGGCCCTTCGAACCCAGCTGGAAGCCACAGCGCCACAGCGCTACCGCGAAGTGCACAAAGCCACGCCCGGCGTCGCCGAGCGGCGGCAACTGACGGTTCTTTTCTGCGATTTGGTCGGATCAACCGAACTGTCGGGGCAGCTCGACCCCGAGGATCTGCGCGAGGTGATCGGCGCCTATCAGGATGCCTGTATCGAGGTGGCCGCTCGGTTCGAGGCCTATGTCGCCAAATTCCTTGGCGACGGTGTGCTGATTTATTTCGGTTGGCCGCAGGCCCATGAGGACGACGCCGAACGGGCCGTTTCGGCAGGGCTCGCGCTGACAGAAGTGATTTCCCGATTGAGACCTGCGGACGGTGCGCGCCTTCAGGCACGCATCGGCATCGCGACGGGCCCGGTGGTCATCGGAGACCTGGCCGGCCGGGAAGCGGCCGATACCGTGATCGGGGAGACGCCCAATCTCGCGGCAAGGCTCCAGGCGCTCGCCGAACCGGGGGCCGTTCTCATCAGCCCAACGACGCGTCTCCTCGTCGGTGGATTGTTCGAGCTGGAGGATCTGGGTCCGCAACGCCTCAAGGGCTTTGCGAATGCGCAGACGGTGTGGCGTGTCAAACGCGAGATCCGGGCGCCGCATCGCTTCGAAGCCAAGCACCCGGTCGGCTATGCGCGTCTGGTCGGGCGCGAGGAGGAAATCTCGCTGCTTTTGAACCGTTGGCAGCAGATCAAAGGCGGCGAAGGCCAGATCATCATTCTGTCCGGGCCACCGGGAATCGGCAAGTCGCGCCTCGTGCGCGAGCTGCGCGAGCGCCTGAGAGGAGAAGCCTACGTCGCACCTCTCCTGCAAGGCTCGCCCCATCACACGTCCACTCCCCTGCATCCGGTCATGCAATATCTCGACCACGCGGCCGGGCTGGAGCATAACGACACGCTGAACGTGAAGCTCGAGAAGCTCCACGCACTCCTCGCCCCCAATACGGGGCAGCCCGAACGGGTAGTCCCCCTCATGGCGGCCGTGCTCGGTCTCCCGGCGGGCTCCCGTTACACACTTCCTGACCTGACACCGCAGCGCCAGAAACAGCTGACCCTAGAGGCCGCAGTCGAACAGCTTGAAGGGCTCACCGCCGCCCAGCCCGTGCTCTTCATCTGCGAGGACGTGCAGTGGTTCGATCCCACGACGCTCGAGCTGCTGGGGCTGGTGGTTCAGCGTATCGAGAACTTGAGGATGATGCTGCTGATCACCGCCCGGCCGGAGTTCCCACTGCCCTGGACGGGCCATGGGCGCATGACCGCACTGTCCCTCAACGGCCTTGGGCGGGAGCAGGGCATCGTTGTCGTCGAACAGATCGCCGAGGGCAAACTGCTCCCGGGAGAGCTGCTCGAGGAAATCCTGGAAAGGACGGACGGTGTCCCGCTTTTCATTGAGGAGCTGACCAAGCAGGTCATCGAATCCGGAATCCTGGTCGATGAGGGGGCCAGCTACGCCTTGTCGGGTCCTCTGCTCCCGCCCGCCATCCCGGCCACGCTGCATGATTCTCTGCTCTCGCGTCTGGATCGCCTCGGCCGGGCGAAGGAGGTTGCGCAGATCGGAGCCGCCATCGGCCGCGATTTCTCCTATACGATGCTGGCAGCGGTTGCGGCCCGCCCGGAAGGGGAGTTGCGGGGCATGCTGGATCAGCTCGTCATGTCTGGACTGGTCAAGCGCAGCGGTCTCCCGCCCGCCGCCATCTACAGTTTCAAGCATGCGCTGGTGCGGGATGCCGCCTACGAGAGCCTGCTGAAGAGCAGGCGCCGCCAGATCCACGCCACGATCGCCAGGAGCCTTGAGGAGCGTTGGCCCGAAACCAAGGATACTCAGCCGGAGCTTCTGGCCCATCACTATGCCGGAGCCGGGCAGGCGCAGCAGGCCGCCGATTATTGGCGAAAGGCAGCCGGAAGGGCGATCCAGCGCTTTGCCAACAGGGAGGCGATCGCCCATTGCGACAAGGCCGTGATGCAGCTGCACGCCATGCCTCCGTCGCCCGAGCGGATGCGGGCCGAACTCGAGGTGCAACTCGCCAAAGGAGTCGCCGTCCGCGCGGCGAGAGGCTACAGCGTGCCCGCTTCCGAGCAGGTGTTCCTCCGGGCCTGCGAACTCTCGGAGAAGCTGGGGGATCGCGTCAGTCTCGTGCACGCTCTCCGGGGCCTGTTCGGAACCTACTACGTGGCGGCCCGATGGTCGGATGCCGCTCAGGTGGCGCACCGCATTTCTGCCGCTACGGAAGGACTCGAAGACCGCGTGGTGCTGTGCATCCGCTGGACGATCGACGGCGCGGTGCGGCTCTTCAGGGGCGAGCCGACGGAAGCCGCCGTGTGTCTGAGGGAGGCACTCCGGTGCTACCATGACGAGGATCGCGATCAGCATATCCGGCTGACGGGACACGAGATGGCCTCGCTGATCCGTTTTCATCTCGCCATCGCCGAGTGGCTGATCGGGCGGCCGGAAACAGCCATGCGGACCGCCGAGGAGGCTGTGGCGATCGCTCGGAATGCAATACAGCCGTTTTCCCTCGTCCAGGCGCTCGGCAACGGTGCGCTGCTCCGGATCCTCGCCGGTGATCGGGATACGGCGGAAGCCCTCGCCAGCGAGACGCTCGAGGTCGGCACTCAACATCAGATCCCGGACTACATTCTTTTCGGGAACATGCTGGTCGGGGTATTGGCGGCTCTGAAGGGCGACGTTGCGCATGGCGTGGCCCTTGCGCGCGACAGCATGGCCGGACTGAACCGCGCCGGGTGGCACTGCTTCGTTCCGATTCTGCTGGTCCACCTCTCTGCGGCGCAAGAGGCAGACGGGGAAACGGAGACAGCCCTTGAAGCGGCCGACGAAGCCCTGTCCCTGATACGAACGAGCGGCGAGACCGTCTGGGAAGGAGAGGCCCTGCGCGCGAAGGCCCTCAGGCAATTGGCGAGCGGCGGCGACGAGGCCGACGTGGAGATCGTCCTGCGCACCGCGATCGACATTGCGCGACGGCAGGGGGCGAGAGCTTTCGAACTGCGTTCGGCTATTTCGCTTTCCCGGCTATGGGTGACGCAGGGAAAAGTGCGTGAAAGCCGCGAGCTGCTTGGCCCGATCTATGCGGGCTTCACCGAGGGCTGGAACACGGCGGACCTCCTGGCGGCGCGAGATCTCCTCGGCGAGCTTCCTTAGGGCGATTTCATGAGTCACGGGGCGTCCGGTACCGCACGAACGCGCCGGGTTGTCCCCGAAGGTGCAATCCGCTTTTCACATCCGATGTCCGTGTCTCCTCGCGACTGACCC
>DASRWK010000390.1:0-14632 GCA_035776715.1 Microvirga sp. | reverse complement strand
CCTGCAAGCAGATCAATCCGGCGCTTGCTTAAACGCTGTACGTCATGGCCGGCCTCGCGTCGGCCATCCACGTCTTTAACCGCCACGCCTCCTAGGCGTGGATGCCCGGGCCGGGCCCAGGCATGACGGAGAGGAAAACATATGAACATCCATGAATACCAGGGCAAAGCCATCCTGAGGGAATTCGGCCTGCCCGTCTCCAATGGCGTCGCCATCTTCTCCGCCGACGAGGCGGAAGCCGCCGCCAACAAGCTCGGCGGACCCCTATGGGTCGTGAAGTCCCAGATCCATGCGGGCGGCCGCGGCAAGGGCAAGTTCAAGGAGTCCGAAGCTGGCGAGAAGGGCGGCGTGCGCCTCGCCAAGTCCGTCGACGAGGTGAAGCTCTTCGCCCAGCAGATGCTCGGCAAGACCCTCGTGACCGTGCAGACCGGCGACGCCGGCAAACAGGTCAACCGCCTCTACATCGAGGACGGCTCCGATATCGAGCGCGAGCTCTATCTCTCCATGCTCGTCGACCGCGCCACGGGCCAGGTCTCATTCGTCGTTTCGACGGAAGGCGGTATGGATATCGAGCAGGTCGCGCACGATACCCCTGAGAAGATCGTCACCTTCTCCGTCGATCCGGCCACCGGCATCATGCCGCATCACGGCCGCACGGTCGCCAAGGCTCTGGGCCTGAAGGGCCCGCTCGCCAAGGAAGCCGAGGACCTGGTCACGAAGCTCTACACGGCCTTCACCGCGAAGGACATGGAGATGCTCGAGATCAACCCGCTGATCGTCACCAAGGACGGTCATCTCAAGTGCCTCGACGCGAAGATCTCCTTCGACGGCAACGCGCTCTACCGTCATCCGGACGTCGTCGCCCTGCGCGACGTCACGGAGGAGGACGAGAAGGAGATCGAGGCCTCCAAGTACGACCTCGCCTATATCGCTCTCGAAGGGACCATCGGCTGCATGGTCAACGGCGCGGGCCTCGCCATGGCGACGCTCGACATCATCAAACTCTACGGCGAGGAGCCGGCGAACTTCCTCGATGTCGGCGGCGGAGCGTCCGAGGAGAAGGTGACGGCCGCCTTCAAGATCATCACCGCCGACCCGAACGTGAAGGGCATCCTCGTCAACATCTTCGGCGGCATCATGAAATGCGACGTCATCGCCCGCGGCGTGATCGCCGCGGTGAAGACGGTAGGCCTGCAGGTGCCCCTGGTGGTGCGCCTCGAGGGCACGAACGTGGAAGAGGGCAAGAAGATCATCCGCGAATCCGGCCTCAACGTGATCCCGGCTGACGACCTCGACGACGCCGCCCAGAAGATCGTGAACGCCGTGCGCGGCGGAAAGTAAGGTTTCGAGCTGATGTCCATCCTGATTGACAAGAACACCAAGGTCATCTGCCAGGGCTTCACCGGCAAGAACGGGACCTTCCACTCCGAGCAGGCCATCGCCTACGGCACCAAGATGGTCGGCGGCACTTCGCCGGGCAAAGGCGGCTCCACGCATCTGGGTCTGCCCGTGTTCGATACGGTCATGGAAGCCCGCGAGGCGACCGGCGCCGACGCCTCCGTGGTCTATGTTCCGCCGCCGGGCGCGGCCGATGCCATCTGCGAGGCGATCGCCGCCGAGATCCCGCTCATCGTCTGCATCACGGAAGGCATTCCGGTGCAGGACATGGTGAAGGTGAAGCGCGCGCTCTCGGGCTCCAAGTCGCGCCTCATCGGTCCGAACTGCCCCGGTATCGTCACGGCGGGTGAATCGAAGATCGGCATCATGCCGGCAAACATCTTCAAGCCCGGCTCCGTCGGCATTGTGTCCCGTTCCGGCACGCTCACCTACGAGGCCGTGTTCCAGACCACGAACGAAGGTCTCGGGCAGACCACCGCCGTCGGCATCGGCGGCGACCCGGTGAAGGGCACCGAGTTCATCGACATGCTCGACATGTTCCTTTCCGACCCGAAGACCGAGTCGATCATCATGATCGGCGAGATCGGCGGCTCGGCCGAGGAAGAGGCGGCCGAGTTCATCGCCCGGGAAGCCAAGAAGGGTCGCAAGAAGCCGATGGTCGGCTTCATCGCGGGCCGCACGGCTCCTCCCGGACGCCGCATGGGCCATGCCGGCGCGATTATCTCCGGCGGCAAGGGCGGCGCGGAAGACAAGATCGCCGCCATGGAGGCGGCGGGCATCCGCGTATCGCCGTCCCCGGCGCGCCTCGGCAAGACCTTGGTCGAGGTCCTCAAGGGCCAATAACGAACAAACGGCCGCCCCGACGTCGGGGCGGCCAATCAGCTTTTGGATTGTAGGTTGCCATGGCACGCCAAGACGCCAACGAAAACTTCCTGAACACCGCTTTCCTCTATGGGGCGAATGCGTCCTATATCGAGGAGCTTTACGCACGCTACGAGAAGGATCCGTCCTCGGTGGATGCCGAGTGGCAGGCATTCTTCGGCGCGCTGAAGGACGACAAGCAGGCTGTCGAGAAGGCGGCAAAGGGGCCTTCTTGGGAAAAGCCGAACTGGCCGATCCACGCGAACGGCGAGCTGATTTCCGCACTCGACGGCAACTGGGCCCAGGTCGAGAAGGCGGTCGGCGACAAGATCAAGGCGAAGGCGAAAGACAAGGGCGTCGAGATCAGCCAGGCCGACGTGCAGCAGGCGACCCGTGACTCCGTGCGCGCCATCATGCTGATCCGCGCCTATCGCGTGCGCGGTCATCTCCATGCCAAGCTCGATCCGCTGGGCATCAACCCGCGCCCGAACGATCAGGAACTGCACCCGTCCCATTACGGCTTCTCCGAGGCCGATTGGGACCGCAAGATCTTCCTCGACAACGTGCTCGGCCTCGAGTTCGGCACGATCCGTGAAATCGTCGCCATCCTGGACCGCACATATTGCCAGACGCTCGGCGTCGAGTTCATGCACATCTCCGATCCGGTCGAGAAGGCCTGGATCCAGGAGCGCATCGAGGGTCCGGACAAGGAGATCACCTTCACCAAGGAAGGCAAGCGCGCCATCCTCAACAAGCTCGTCGAGGCGGAAGGCTTCGAGAAGTTCCTGGATGTCCGCTACACCGGCACCAAGCGCTTTGGCCTGGACGGCGGCGAGTCCCTCATTCCGGCGCTCGAGCAGATCATCAAGCGGGGCGGCAATCTCGGCGTGAAGGAGATCGTGCTCGGCATGGCCCATCGCGGCCGCCTCAACGTGCTGACCCAGGTCATGGGCAAGCCGCACCGGGCCCTGTTCCACGAGTTCAAGGGGGGCTCCTTCGCTCCCGACGACGTGGAGGGCTCGGGCGACGTGAAGTACCATCTCGGCGCATCCTCGGACCGCGCCTTCGACGGCAACAACGTCCATCTGTCGCTCACCGCGAACCCCTCGCATCTGGAGATCGTCAATCCCGTGGTGCTCGGCAAGGTCCGCGCCAAGCAGGATCAGCATGGCTGCACGCCCGACAATCGCGGTGCGGTCATGCCGCTTCTGATCCATGGTGACGCGGCTTTCGCCGGGCAGGGCGTGGTGGCCGAATGCTTCGGGCTTTCGGGCCTGCGCGGTCACCGCACCGGCGGCTGGATCTCCTTCATCATCAACAATCAGATCGGCTTCACCACCGATCCGCGCTTCTCGCGCTCCTCGCCTTATCCGTCCGATGTGGCGAAGATGGTCGAGGCGCCGATCTTCCACGTCAATGGAGACGATCCGGAAGCCGTCGTGTTCGCCGCCAAGGTCGCCACCGAGTACCGTCAGCGCTTCCAGAAGCCCGTCGTCATCGACATGTTCTGCTATCGCCGTTTCGGCCACAACGAAGGCGACGAGCCGGCCTTCACCCAGCCGCTCATGTACCGCAAGATCCGGTCGCACCCGACGATCACGGAGATCTACACAAAGAAGCTCATCGACGAGGGTGTCGTCACCGAGGCCGAGGTCGAGGAGATGAAGTCGAGCTGGCGCTCGAAGCTCGACGCCGAGTTCGACATCGCCGCCAACTACAAGCCCAACAAGGCCGACTGGCTCGATGGCCGCTGGTCGGGGCTGAAGGCGGTGCGCGAGGATCAGGATGATCCTCGCCGCGGCAAGACCGGCGTGTCGGCTGAGACGCTGCAGAAGATCGGCAAGGCGCTGACCACGGTGCCCCAGGGCTTCCACGTTCACCGCACGATCCAGCGCTTCCTCGACAACCGCAAGAAGATGCTGGAAACCGGCGAGGGGCTCGACTGGGCCATGGCCGAGGCGCTGGCCTTCGGCTCGCTGCTCGTGGAAGGCCATCGGGTGCGTCTCTCCGGCCAGGACTGCGAGCGCGGCACCTTCTCGCAGCGCCACTCGGTCCTCACCGACCAGGAGAACGAGGAACGCTACACGAACCTCAATCACATCGACGAGAACCAGGCCCGTTACGAGGTCATCAACTCGATGCTCTCCGAAGAGGCGGTGCTGGGCTTCGAGTACGGCTATACCCTCTCCGAGCCCAATGCCCTGACCCTGTGGGAGGCGCAGTTCGGCGACTTCGCCAACGGAGCGCAGGTGGTGTTCGACCAATTCGTCTCCTCGGGCGAGCGCAAGTGGCTGCGCATGTCGGGCCTCGTCTGCCTTCTGCCTCACGGTTACGAGGGCCAGGGCCCCGAGCATTCCTCCGCCCGCCTGGAGCGCTTTCTCCAGATGTGCGCCGAGGACAACATGCAGGTGGCTTACTGCTCGACGCCCGCCAACTACTTCCACATCCTGCGCCGTCAGTTGAAGCGCGACTTCCGCAAGCCGCTGATCCTGATGACGCCGAAGAGCCTGCTGCGCCACAAGCGCTGCACCTCCACGCTGGCGTCTATCTCCGAAGGGACGTCCTTCCACCGCGTTCTCCGGGACGACGCGCAGCTCGGTCGGGACGGCATCAAGCTGGCGAAGGACGACAAGATCCGGCGCGTCGTGATCTGCACGGGCAAGGTCTATTACGACCTGCTCGAGGAGCGCGAGAAGCGGGGCATCGACGATGTCTATCTGCTTCGCGTCGAGCAGCTCTACCCGTTCCCGGCGAAGTCGCTGGCAGCCGAGCTCGCACGCTTCAAGAAGGCCGACGTGGTGTGGTGCCAGGAAGAGCCCAAGAACATGGGTTCCTGGGGCTTCGTCGAGCCCTATCTCGAATGGGTGCTCAAGACGGCGGGCTCCAAGGTGGACCGTCCGCGCTACGTAGGCCGCCCTGCTTCCGCCGCGACCGCGACGGGCCTGATGTCCAAGCACCTCGGTCAGCTGCAGGCATTCCTCGACGAGGCTTTCGCGGCGTAGAGCCGCGAAAGCTCTCATCCCTTTCCCAGGGCCCAAACTAAGCCCAGATAAAGACTAGAACGATCATGGCAACCGAAATCCGCGTACCCACTCTCGGCGAATCCGTTTCAGAGGCCACCATCGGCCGCTGGTTCAAGAAGCCCGGCGATCCCGTGAAGGCCGACGAGCCTGTCCTCGAGCTCGAAACCGACAAGGTCACTCTCGAGGTCAACGCACCCGCGAGCGGTACTCTCGGCGAAATCGTCGCGAAGGACGGGGAGACCGTCTCTCCGGGCGCAGTGCTCGGCTCCATCGTCGAAGGTGGAGCGGCTGCATCCGCTCCCGCCGCAGCTCCCAAGGCTGAGGCACCCGCAGCTGCTCCGGCCCCGGCTCCCGCGGCTCCCGCTCCGGCGGCTCCCGGCGCCGCCAAGGATCATGGCCCGGCCGTGGCCCGCCTCGCCGCGGAGAGCGGCGTGAGCCCGGCCAATGTCGGCGGCACCGGCAAGGATGGCCGCGTGACCAAGGGCGACATGCTGGCTGCCATCGCGACCGGCGGCGCCGCTCCCGCGCCCGCCGCTCCGGTTTCTGTCCGCGCACCCTTGGCTCCGATCGATGCCGAGCGCGAAGAGCGCGTGAAGATGACGAAGCTGCGTCAGACCATCGCGCGCCGCCTCAAGGACGCTCAGAACACCGCCGCCATGCTCACCACGTTCAATGACGTGGACATGAGTGCCGTCATGTCGCTGCGCAGCCAGTACAAGGACATCTTCGAGAAGAAGCACGGCACCAAGCTCGGCTTCATGGGCTTCTTCACCAAGGCCGTGATCCAGGCCCTGAAGGACGTTCCGGCGGTCAACGCCGAGATCGACGGCACGGACATCGTCTACAAGAACTACTACCACATCGGCATCGCGGTCGGCACCGAGAAGGGCCTCGTGGTGCCGGTGGTGCGGGACGCCGACCTTCTCTCCGTCGCCGGCATCGAGAAGACCATCGCCGATTTCGGCCGCCGCGCCCGCGACGGCAAGCTCGGCATCGACGAGATGCAGGGCGGCACCTTCACCATCACCAACGGTGGCATCTACGGCTCCCTCATGTCCACCCCGATCCTCAACGCACCGCAATCCGGCATTCTCGGCATGCATCGCATCGAGGAGCGCCCGGTGGTCCGTAACGGTCAGGTGGTCGTGCGCCCGATGATGTATCTCGCGCTCTCCTACGATCACCGTATCGTCGACGGCAAGGAAGCCGTGACCTTCCTCGTCCGGATCAAGGAAGCCCTGGAAGATCCGGCCCGCCTCGTTCTCGACCTGTAAGCAAAACACCTCGTCATGCCCGGCCTCGCGCCGGGCATCCACGCCTTCTATGCCGGGCGGCCGTCCTGAGACGTGGATGGCCGGGACAACCCGGCCATGACGTCCAAGGGGATAACTCCCATGTCCTACGATCTCATCGTCATCGGCACCGGCCCGGGCGGCTACGTGGCCGCCATCCGGGCCGCGCAGCTCGGCCTCAAGACCGCCGTCGTCGAAAAGCGCAAGACCCACGGCGGCACCTGCCTCAACGTCGGCTGCATTCCCTCGAAGGCGCTGCTCCATGCGTCGCACATGCTCGAGGACGCCAAGCACTTCGCCGATCTCGGCATCGGCGTCAGCGCGCCGACGTTGGATCTGAAGAAGATGCAGTCCTTCAAGCAGGAGGGCGTCGACGGCAACACCAAGGGCGTCGAGTTCCTGTTGAAGAAGAACAAGATCGATGCCTTCCAGGGCATCGGGCGCATCGCCGCCGTCGGCCAGGTCGAAGTGACGTCCGAGGATGGCTCCAACCAGGTCCTGGAAACCAAGAACATACTCATCGCCACGGGGTCGGACGTGACGCGTCTGCCCGGCATCGAGATCGACGAGAAGGTTGTGGTTTCCTCCACGGGCGCTCTCGAGCTCGAGAGCGTGCCGAAGCGTCTCGTCGTGATCGGCGCGGGCGTGATCGGTCTCGAACTCGGCTCGGTGTGGCGCCGCCTCGGTTCCGAAGTTATCGTCGTCGAATATCTCGACCGCATCCTGCCCGGCATGGATGCCGAGGTCGCCAAGAACTTCCAGCGCATACTGTCCAAGCAGGGCTTCGAGTTCAAGCTCGGTGCGAAAGTCACCGGCGTCGAGAAGACCGGAAACGGCGCGACCCTCACCTACGAGCCCGCCGCCGGCGGAGCCGCGGAGACCATCGAGGCGGATGTCGTGCTCGTCGCGGTGGGGCGCGTGCCCTATACGCAGGGCCTAGGCCTCGATCATTTGGGCGTCCAGCTCGACAGCCGCGGACGGGTTCAAACGGACGAGCATTTCGCAACCAACGTCACCGGGATCTATGCCATCGGCGACGTGATCGCCGGTCCGATGCTCGCCCACAAGGCCGAGGACGAGGGCGTCGCGGTGGCCGAGATCCTGGCCGGCAAGGCCGGCCACGTGAACTACGACGTGATCCCGAGCGTGGTCTACACCTACCCGGAGGTCGCCTCCGTGGGCAAGACCGAGGAAGAGCTGAAGGCGGCCGGCATCGCCTACAATGTCGGCAAGTTCCCCTTCACGGCGAACGGCCGCGCGAAGGTGAACCGCACCACGGACGGCTTCGTGAAGATCCTGGCGGATGCGACCACCGACAAGGTTCTCGGCGTGCACATCGTCGGCCCCGAGGCGGGCAACCTCATCCACGAGGCTGCCATTGCGATGGAGTTCGGCGCCTCTTCGGAAGACATGGCCCGCACCTGCCATGCGCACCCGACGCTTGCCGAAGCTGTGAAGGAAGCGGCACTCGCAGTGGAGAAGCGCGCCATCCATATGTAATATGGATTCATGGCAAAACTCCACTTCCTCTACTCGGTGATGAATGCAGGCAAGACCACCCATCTCCTGCAGGTTCGCCACAATTACATCGAGAACGGCGGCCACGTGCTGCTGTTCTCCAGCCCCATCGACGACCGCTTCGGCGTCGGCAAGGTGAAATCGCGCATCGGGATCGAAGCCGATGCGACGGTCATCAGAAGGGACGACGCCATCGACGCCGTCGTGGCGGCCGAGCATGCCAGGAAGAAGGTGACGGCCGTCCTCATCGACGAGGTGCAGTTCATGACGGCGGACCAAGTCCGCCAACTCGCCTGGATCGTCGACGAACTCGGCATTCCGGTCATGGCCTATGGGCTCAAGAACAACGTCTACGGCACGTTGTTCAGCGACGCGATCGCGACGATGATGGCCCTCGCCGACGATTTTCAGGAGATCAAGCAGCTCTGTCATTGCGGCCGCAAGGCCACGATGATCCTGAAATTCGACCCCAACGGCGAGCCCGTGCGGTCCGGCCCCGTCATCGAGATCGGCGGAGAGAGCCGCTACGTCTCCGTCTGCCGCCCTCACTGGACGAAGGGCGATATCGGACCTGCAGCACGGCAGTTATTGGCGCAGGCGGTGGTGGCTGCGGAGTAAGCCCGCCGTCCCGGACCAAGCGGAGTGCAGATCCGGGATCGGATGACCAGCCGAGCACCTCATCCCCTCGAAGACCGCGATCCGTAACCACGGCATTCTTCGGCCGACCGTCTCCCATCACGTGTCATCCCCGGCCGCGGGCCGTTGATCTCGATGGAGGCGTGGCACCTTTCCGGCCGGGAATGGACGGAAACAAGCCCGGCCATGACGACGCAAGGGTGCCAGCCCGCTCCCGGATCGGCTCACGCCGTCCGGAATGACGCGTGGGCGCCTACTTCAGCCGCGCCCGCGGATGCGCGGCGTCGAAGGCGTTCATCAACCGCGCCGCGTCGACCTTCGTGTAGAGCTGCGTGGTCGAGAGCGACGCGTGGCCCAGCAGTTCCTGGATGCCGCGCAGGTCGCCGCCCCTGGCGAGAAGATGCGTAGCGAAGGAATGGCGCAGGGCATGGGGCGTCGCGCTGTCGGGCAGGCCGAGGGCGCCGCGCAATTCCTCCACCGCCAGCTGGATGATGCGCGGCGAGAGCGGGCCGCCGCGCGCGCCGACGAAGAGCGGGCCTTCCGGCGGGATCCCATAGGGGCAAAGGTGCAGGTACTCCTCCACGGCTCGCTGGATCGCCGGAAGCACGGGAACGCTGCGCACCTTGCCGCCCTTGCCGGTCACAGTGATCGAATCGACGCCGTTGACGGGTGCGTCGCGGCGTTGGAGGCCGAGCGCCTCGGAAATGCGCAAGCCCGCGCCATAGAGCAGGGAGAGCACGGCGGCATCGCGCGCCAGGATCCATGGTTTGCGATCCTCGGACGCGCGCGCCTCCTTGCCCGTCACCGCCACGGCGGACGAGGCGGAGAGGGGGCGCGGCAGGTTCTTGTCCGCCTTGGGGCTGCGAATCGCCGCAAAGGCCGAGGCCGTGCCGTGTCCCTCCCGTTCCAGATAGCGCGCGAAAGAGCGAAGCGCCGAGAGCTGGCGCATGAGAGACCGGCTCCCCACCGCCTTCATGCGGCGGGAGGCGAGAAAGGAACGGATGTCGAGGGGCTTCAGGCCGAGAACGGCCGAGATGCTCGGCTGCTCGCCGAGATGCTCCGTCAGAAAGGTCAGGAACTGCCGCAGGTCCCGGGCATAGGCCTCCACGGTCTTAGGCGAGAGCCTCCGTTCCTTGGCGAGTGCCGCGAGCCACGCCATCACCTCCCGGCGCGTGTCCTCCGCGCCGGGCAGGATGAGGTCGATTTCCGAGGGCTCTGTCGTTGCTGTTGCCACCGGCCGAGTATCGCCTCTCGATCTTGCCAAAGAATGAATTTGCGGATCCATTAGAATCTGAAACGAAATGTCATTGTGGCCGACATCGAAACTCAGGAGAGTCCGCCTGAACAGCGAAGAAACACCTGTACCGGGAACGGCAGGATATGCCGAGGCTGCGGATTCGCTGGTCGAATCGTACGAGAGCATCAGCTTCGAAGCCATCTACCGGCCTCTTCTCGACATTCTCCCGCAAGGCGGCTGTGCACTGGACATCGGCGCGGGGACGGGTCGCGATGCGGCGGCACTGGCCGCTAGGGGATTCCGCGTTCATGCCGCAGAGCCGACGGCTGAACTGCGTGCTCATGCCCGGAGGCTCCATCCCTCACCCGCGATCACATGGATCGAAGACGCGCTGCCCGACCTTGCAGGGCTTCATGCCAGGGGTATCCGTTTCGATCTCATCCTGATGACGGCGGTGTGGATGCATCTCGACAGGGAGGAGCGCGGGAAGGCGTTTCCGAGAGTTGCGGACCTGCTCGTTCCAGGCGGCCGCCTGTTCATGACGGTGAGAAGCGGGCCGGTTCCTCCGGGGCGTCGCATGTTTCACGTCCCCACGGATGAGTTGGTCGTCGCGGCAGAGAATATCGGCCTCAGGGTTCTGCGGAATTATGACTTTCCCGATATGCTGGGGCGGCAGGATGTCAGTTGGACCATGCTTGCCTTTGAGAGGGAAAATCGGGTCTAAGCATCAGCCGATGTATTTGATGGACCCGTTCGCTTCCTGATGGCCGCCAAAATCGCCGATGTCCTCATCCCGCTGGCGCTGGACACGGCCTATTCCTATGCCGTGCCGGATGGCCTCTCGCTCGAGGAGGGCGACGTGGTGCAGGTGCCGCTCGCGACCCGCGAGGTGGCGGGCGTGGTCTGGTCGCTGCGCGAAGGGCAGGGCGCCAATTTCAAGAAGGTGACGGGCGTCCTCGAAGGTCCGAACCTGTCGCCCAAGATGCGCAAATTCATCGACTGGGTCTCCTGGTATACGCTGTCGCCCAAGGGCTCGGCTCTTGCCATGAGCCTGAAATTTCCCGATCCGGATCGGACGGAGGTCGTGCGCGTGGGCGTCAGGCTCACCGTCAACCGGCCCAGGCGCATGACGCCCGCGCGTCAGAAGGTGATCGAGGTCGCGCAGGACGGAATCGTGCGCCTGAAGAGCGAGCTCGCGCATGCGGCCGGCGTCAGCAACGGCGTCATCGACGGGCTGATCGACGAAGGCGTGATCGAGACGCTGGCCCTGCTCCAGGAGCCGGTCGCCGGGCTGCCGAACCCCGGTTTCGGCGACACGGAGCTCTCCGACGGCCAGCGCGATGCAGCCGGTGCGCTCGCGGCCGCCATGCACGAGGAGCATCCGCCCGTGATCCTGCTCGAGGGCGTCACGGGCTCCGGCAAGACGGAGGTCTATTTCGAGGCGGTGGCCGAGGCGGTTCGTCAGGGCAGGCAGGCTCTCATCCTGATGCCGGAAATCGCGCTCACCGCACAATTCCTCGACCGATTCGCCGCGCGCTTCGGAGTGAAACCCGCCACCTGGCATTCAGGGGTGACGGGCCGCAAACGCGAACGGCTCTATGCGGCCATAGCATCGGGCGAGGTGAAGGTGGTGGCGGGGGCGCGCTCGGCCCTGTTCCTGCCTTACGCGGATCTGTCGCTCATCATCGTCGATGAAGAGCACGAGACCGCCTACAAACAGGATGACGGCGTGCATTACCACGCCCGCGACATGGCGGTGGTGCGGGGCAAGATCGAGAGCGCCATGGTGGTGCTGGCCTCGGCCACACCCTCCATCGAGAGCCGCGTCAACGTCGAGCGCGGGCGCTACCGGCACGTGAAGCTGCCGGAGCGCTTCGGCGGGCGTTCCATGCCCCAGATCCGCGCCGTGGATCTGCGACGCGAGCAGATCCCGAAGAGCCGCTGGCTCTCGCCGACCCTCGTGGCTTCTGTGGAGGAGACCGTGGGCCGAGGCGAGCAGGCGCTGCTCTTCCTCAACCGGCGCGGCTACGCGCCGCTCACCCTCTGTCGCGCCTGCGCCCATCGCTACGAGTGCCCGAACTGCTCGACTTGGCTCGTGGAGCATCGCTTCCGGCGCTCCCTCGTGTGCCATCATTGCGGTCATGTGGAGCGCACGCCGCAGGCCTGCGTGGAATGCGGCAGCATCGATTCGCTTGTGCCCTGCGGTCCTGGCGTGGAGCGAATCGCCGAGGAGGTGGCGGAGCTCTTTCCCGACAAACGCTCAATCGTGCTCTCGAGCGATTTTCCCGGCGGCACCGAGCGGCTGCGCACGGAATTGGCCGCGATCGCGGCGGGCGAGGTCGACATCGTCATCGGCACCCAGCTCGTGGCGAAGGGCCACAACTTCCCGCTCATGACCCTCGTGGGCGTGCTGGACGCCGATATCGGCCTCACCTCGGGCGACCCGCGTGCCGCCGAACGCACCTTCCAGATGCTTCAGCAGGTCACGGGCCGCGCTGGGCGCGGCGAGAAGCCGGGGAGGGCCCTCGTCCAGACCTGGCAGCCGGACCATCCGGTCATCGCTGCCCTGGTGTCCGGCGATGCGGAGCGGTTCTATGAGGAGGAGACACGCGTCCGCGAGATGGCGGGGCTGCCCCCCTTCGGACGTCTCGCCTCGCTGATCGTCTCCGCGGAGGAGCGGGAGGTGGCCGAAGCCCATGCTCGGGCCATGGCCGCGGTGACCGAGCCGCCTCCCGGGGTCATGGTGCTCGGTCCCGCCGAGGCGCCGCTCGCGCTGATCCGAGGTCGCTACCGCTACAGGCTTCTGGTGAAGACGGAGCGGGAGGTCGATCTCCAGGGCTATCTGCGCGCCTGGCTGGCCCGCTGTCCGAAGGTGAGGGGGAACACCCGCGTCACTATCGACGTGGATCCCCAGAGTTTTCTTTGAGGTTTGCTGCGACGGTCGCGCCGGGCGGCACCCGAATGTCCTTCGGTGCGAGCACGAGGACGGGCTCGCCGCCTTGCGTCGCGGGCGCGACCTTGGACCGCACCGTTCTCTCGATATCCGGAGCGAGCGGTGCCAGGAACGGATAACTCCAGAACAGACTCAAGGCGAGCAGGGTGAAGGCAGCAAACAGGCGCATCGGAGCCCCCTCGGGTTAACCATCCGTTAAGGATGGAGGCCGGTTCCGACTTCTCAAGGGCGCAAAGGTACATCCGCGGCGGAGTACCTCATTCGGGCGAAGCGCATTTCGTCCCGGGTGCGGTCTCAGGATCGCCGCCAGGGGGCGCTCGTGAAGGAAGAGAGCTTCGGATTGTTCGGAAAGTGGATTCCCCTTTCGGGCCGGATCCTCTACCGAGAGCGCCATGCCTAAGATCGTTCACTGCATCCGCCACGGCCAGTCCACCTTCAACGCCCATTTCGCCGAGACCGGCGAGGACCCGCTGCATTTCGATGCGCCCCTCACCGAACTTGGCCGCAGACAGGTTCAGGAGCGGGCCCGGGAGCTGCGCCAATACCCTTACGAGCTCGTCATCACCTCGCCGCTCACCCGCGCGATCCAGACCACCCTGGGGCTGTTCGGCGACCATCCCGCCGCGCCGCCGATCCATGTGGAATGCCTCCATCGGGAGCACCTGGAGAGCAGCTGCGACGTGGGGCGCGCCCCATCTCTTCTGAGGCAGGAGTTCCCCCACCTCACCTTCGATCACCTGGACGAGGTCTGGTGGCATAACGATGGCGAGCCGGACCCGCGGGGATTCGTCTACGAGCCGGGCCATCTCTTCGAAGGCCGGGTCGAGCAGTTCCGGCGCTGGCTCCAGGACCGGCCGGAGCGGATGATCGCGGTCGTGGGCCACGGGACCTTCTTCAGCCGGCTCACCGGCCGGTACCTCGACAATTGCGAAGTCGCCGTTCTGGAGCTGGGAGACTGAACGTCGGAGCGGTTTCACCGAACTTTTAGAGGGCGCTCCTGGCCCAGCTCGCCTTGCGTCCCGGGAAAACCCATGCTAGTGCACCCCCGCCTGCGGGCGGATACGGTCCCGCCTAAGGCTCACTTCCATCGACCCGACGGGATTCCCGACAGCTTGCTTCAAGGCTCGCCGGTGTGAAACCCGTAACTTGAGAGAGACGATTACGTGGCGCAAAGCGGTTCGCATGAAGGACCCCTCCTGTCGGGCGTAGCGTTGCGCTACGCATCGGCGCTGTTCGAGCTCGCTCGGGAGGCCAATGCCGTGGACGCCGTCGCCGGTGACCTCGGCCGCTTCGAAGGCATGATCCGGGGCAGCGAAGACCTGCAGCGCCTGATCCGTAACCCTGTTTTCACGGCGGAAGAGCAGTCCCGTGCGATCGATGCTCTCCTGACGAAGGCCGGCATTTCGGGGCTGACGGGCAATTTCATCCGCCTCGTGGCGTCAAAGCGCCGCCTCTTCGCCCTTCCGGACATGATCCGCGCCTATCAGGATCTCGTGTCCGACGCGAAGGGAATTGTCCGGGCTCAGGTGATCCTGGCGGAGGCGCCGTCGGACACCGTCCTCAACGAAATCAAGGCGGCGCTGCGCGACGTCGCCAAGGCTGACGTCGCCGTCGACGTCAAGATCGACCCGAGCCTCATCGGCGGCCTCATCGTGAAGATGGGCTCCCGCATGGTGGATGCCTCGGTGCGCACCAAACTCAATTCCATTCGTCT